>CACJHA010000032.1 GCA_902593075.1 uncultured Bacteroidota bacterium | reverse complement strand
ACGTTTTTAATTCTGACTCAACCGGTACAAAAAAAAAATTAAAGCCTAATTTCAACAAAACTTTTTCCTCATCATTAGATGAAATAAATTTTCAGATAATAAAAATTAATGGTTTGATTTATTTAAACTATATTTCTGAAACGAATAATTGGAAAGAAATGATTAAAAAATTAACAACAAAAGAATTGATTGTTTCTAATAATAAATTCGAATACCATTATAAAAGATTTGAAATAAATTAAGTGAAAAAATTTCGTTTTAAAGAATCATATTCCGTTAGAAGCATTATCCAAAAAATTACTTCTAATAAATTGCTGAGTGGAGGATTAAAGAAAGTTTTTCTAAATAAAATTTGGTCAAATGTAATGGGTAAAAATGTCAGCCAATACACGGAAAATATTTATATAAAAAATAGTACTTTATACTTAAAAATAAATTCATCCGTGTTGAAACAAGAACTCTTTTATGGAAAGGATAAGATAATTGACAATTTCAATAAAGAGGTTGGAAGTGATGAAATTAAAAAAATTATTTTCATCTAATACATCTCATTTTTAGTAAAAAAAAATGAAGATTCGATTTGAGCATTATCTTCGGAGTCAGATCCATGTATGGCATTCTCACCCATAGAGGTTGCAAATAAATTCCTAACAGTTCCTTTTTCAGCATCTTCCGGATTGGTTGAACCAATTAATTTTCTGAAGTCTTCAACAGCATTGTTTTTTTTAAGTACTGCAACAATAATTGGACTCCTTGTCATAAACATTACTAGTTCTTCGAAAAATGGTTTTTTTCTATGAATATTATAAAATGTTTCAGCTTGATGATTTGTAAGATGAATTAATTTTAATGCAGATATATGAAAACCAGATTTTAATATCAAGGAAAGAATGTCCCCTGCATAACCATTTTCCATGGCATCCGGCTTAATCATAGTAAATGTTAAATTATTTTTCATTTTTATTCAAATTTAAAGAATTAAATTTTTTTAAAACTGTTTAATTTGAAAATGATTATAAAATATTATCTTAAGTCTTTGGTATCTTTGTTAATATGTATTTAGATTTTTCTCAAAAATTAAATAAAGTTCTTGAAGGTGTAACAAAATGTTTAATTATACCACACAAAAACCCTGATGCGGATGCATTAGGATCTTCGATGGCTCTTTCTAGCTTTTTAATTAAACTTGGAAAAAACACAAAGGTTATTTTACCAAACTCGCCTCCAAATTACCTAGAGTGGATGATAAAGAATCATGACGTTGTTTCATATGAGAAAAGTCCTGAAAAAATAAAAAAACATTTGTCGAAATCTGAAATTATTTTTGCTTTGGACTTTAATTCCTTAAAAAGGATAGGGACTTTAAGTAACGAATTAGAGAAAATTAATTTGCCTATAATTATGATTGACCATCACGAATCTCCAGAAAAATTTTCAAGCCTTTTTTTGTCAAAACCTGAAATTGGTTCTACCTGTGAAATTGTCTACAATGTGATTAAATCGATTAATCATAAATTGATTGACAAAGAAATTGCGACATATATTTATTCAGGTATTTTAACAGATACAGGTTCGTTTAGGTACCCATTAACTTCAGGTGACACACATACTATAATTTCTGAATTATTTAAAAAAGGGATTGATCACACAAAAATACATGAAAAGATTTATGATAATTTTTCGTTTGATAGAACACGTCTTTTATCAGTTGCATTAAAAAATTTAAAACTGATTGAAAAGTTAGGAGTTGCTTATACAATTTTATCAAAAGAAAGTCTAGCAAAACATAATTTCAAAAAAGGGGATACTGAGGGTTTTGTTAATTTTGGATTACGAATTGAAGGTATTTCTGTTTCAGTTATATTTATTGAAGATGCTGCTGAGAATATTATAAAAATTTCATTCCGATCAAAAAATAAAATTGATGTAAATAAATTTGCTAAAAAATATTTTAATGGTGGGGGACATAAAAATGCTTCTGGAGGTTTTTCAAATAATTCTATCATAGAGACAGAAAATAAATTTATTACATCAATTAAAGATTTTCTCAGGGTATGAACAAAATAGAATTTTTTTTTCTAGTAAACATATTTTTATACATTGGTTGTGAACAAACAGAGTCAAGAGAACCAATAAATTCATACAAAAAAAGCTTTTTGAATAAGTCGGCTAATCGAAACATTAAAATTAATGAAAGGGAAGAAATGAGTTTTATCAAAATAATTGAAAAAGACTCGAAATCAAATTATACTCAATCTAAGAAGGGGTTTTGGTTCAAAATATTGAAATCATCAGAAAAAAAATTAAAACCTAAAACAGGAAATGAAGTCGAGTTTTTCTATAATATTTTTGATTTAAATGGAAATGATATATACAAAGATGATGATTTGGAACCAATAAAATATGTTGTAGATCAAGAAGAGGTAATCCCAGCTTTAAGATATGGTATCAAAGAATTGAAGACTGAAGAGTCTGGATTATTTTTAATGCCTTCGTTTTTATGTTATGGATATCAAGGTGATGGTGAAAAAATTATTTCAAATCAGCCACTTATTATTAAGATTGACTTAATTTCGTTAAAAATTAATATTAATTAAAATTTTAAAAATGCATAGGAAAATTTTGCTTGTTATTTCTTTTTTTATTGTTCAATGCAATAATAAATTTTCTCACTTGGATGAAGGTTTATATGCAAAATTGTCAACAAATAAAGGAGATATTTTAATGAAACTTACAGAAGATAAAACACCAAACACAGTGGCAAATTTTGTTTCTTTAGCAGAAGGCAAGAATAAATTTGTTTCTGACGATTTAGTAAATAAAAAATTTTATAACGGAATAATTTTTCACAGAGTTATTAAAGATTTTATGATACAGGCTGGAGATCCAACAGCTTCTGGTTCCGGTGGTCCAGGTTATAAATTTGATGACGAAATAACTGATTTAAAACATGACAGAGCAGGAATTTTATCGATGGCCAATGCTGGAAAAAACACAAATGGAAGTCAATTTTTTATAACTCATAAAGAAACGCCATGGTTAGACGGAAAACATACTGTATTTGGAAAAGTTATTGAGGGATTAAATGTTGTTGACTCTATAAAACAAAATGATACAATCCTTGATGTTAAAATAATTAGAATAGGTGCTGATGCTAAAAATTTTAATGCTTCTAAGATATTTACCAATTATTTTACAAACTTAGAAAAGAATAAAGTAGAAATTGAAGAAAAAAGAGAAATAAAAAGACTTGACAACCTGGAGATATTTGATAATCTAAAAAAAAATATAAAAAAAACCTCTTCAGGATTAAGTTATATTATTACTAAAAATGGAAATGGACCTAAAATAAGTTCTACCAATAAGGCAAAAGCCCATTATGCAGTTTATTTTGAAAATGGAAATTTATTAGATACAAGTATGTTGGAAGTTGCTGAAAATTTATTTTTAGTAAATGAACAGAAAAAATCGGCTGGAGGATACACTCCAATATTGTGTGATATCAGTCCAGAAGCTCAAATGATATCAGGTTTCAAAGAGGGTTTAAGATTCTTAAAAGAAGGGGACGAAGCGTTTTTATTCTTACCATATCAACTAGCTTATGGGGAGAAAGGTGTTAGAGGGATACCGCCAAAATCTAATCTCATTTTTGAGGTCAAAATAGTTGAGGTTATAGATTGAAGATAATAAATACAATATCATCATAGGTAACATTTTAGCTTTTTTAATCTTTTTAATAATATTTTTTTTATTAAGAAACAACCCCAACATAGTAAATACTTACTATTCGAACTTATTGTATGAAAAATTGAGTTTCTTTAAAAACTTATTCTTTAATTTGACTGACTTTGCTACTGGTGAAATACTTTATTGTTCTTTTATATGCAGTATAATATTTTATTTATTCAGAAATACTCTATCAATTAATTTCATAATAAGTTCAACTTTAATTGTTATCTATTTTTTTTATATATCGTGGGGGTTAAACTATTTTAGACCTCCTTTGGAAAGATCTATTTCAAAAGAGGTTGTAATCAGTGAAAAAAAAATTGAAAACTTAACAAAATACTTTTCTATCCAATGTAATAAATTAAAAAAAGAAATAAATTCTAAAAAGAAAAATAAGACCGACTATTTAATTTTATATAAAAATTTGATTGAATCTGAAAATGAAAAGTTTAAATATTCTAATTTGAGTTTAATTTTAACTTATATGGGAATTAAGGGCTACTATAATCCATTTACCAATGAAGCAAATGTTAACTCTAGAATTCCAGAAATACTAGTCCCAGTTACTGTTTATCATGAATTGGCTCATAAGCAAGGGTTTGCGTCTGAGAGTGATGCAAACTTTATTGGATTTTTGAACGCATACAACAATGATAATATTGAAATTCAATATTCGGCTAGTTTTTTTGCTTTTCGATATTTATACTACGACCTCTATAAAATTAATCCAAATCTTGCCCAAGATGTATATTCGTCTTTAAATAATGAAGTTAAAAAAGATCTTTCAACTGTTTCAAATTTTTGGACATACTACGCGAATAGCTTTCAAAAAATACAAAAAAGTATTTTCGATCTTTTTTTGAAAACACAAGGACAAAAAAAAGGTATAAATTCGTACAATGATGTTGTAAAGCTACTATTATTTACATTTGATGGAAATAATAAATTTATTCTCAATGAAAATAATTAAAAGTTTGCAGAATCCTCACTTTAAAAGACTCAAAAAACTATCCAGTAATAAATTTAATAAAAAGGAAAGTGAATTCATTATTGAAGGTGTTAAAGAAATTGCTTTAGCAGTCAGCTCTGATATTAAGATTAAAAAAATTTATTTCAGAAAAGAAATACCAATTGAATTCGATATATTTTTAAGTAAAGAGATAGAAATATTTTATTTAAATAAAAAATTATTTGATTTGTTGACATACAGGAACATTTCTTCTAAAGTAATAGCTGTTGCAGACAAAAAAAGCTATTCTTTGGGTGATATTTTTTTGAAAAAAGAAACGATAGTATTAATTGTTGAAAATATCGAAAAGCCCGGAAATTTAGGTGCTATAATGAGGACTGCAGATGGAATGGCTGTATCAGGAATTATTATAGTTGATTCAAAAATTAATATTTACAATTCTAATGTAATTAGGTCTAGTGTGGGAAGCGTATTTAATTTACCTATAATAAAAACCAATAAAAAGGAGGCAATAGAATTTTTAAATAAAAAAAAATTTAATTTGTACAATACAATTGTATCAAAAAATTCTGAAAACTATTTAGATATCAACTACTCAGGTAATATAGCTATTGCTTTTGGATCCGAGAATCAGGGCTTATCAGACAAATGGAGATCTTATGACGCAAAAGAAATTTGCATAAAAATGAATGGGAAAAACGATTCTTTTAATTTGTCCGTTTCTGTAGGAATTATTTTATCAGAGGTAGTTAGACAAACAAAATGATTTTTTTGGGCTTAAATCTAAGAATTAGTAACTTCATACATGCTTGTAGATGAAAAGATAGAAAATAAAGAAATAGCGAAACAATATAAGGAGCTACTAAGGATTAGTTATCAGCACCTTAAATCTGAAGATAAAAAGCTTATTCGTCTAGCCTTTAATACAGCTGTTGATGCTCATAAGCATCAAAGGAGAAAATCAGGCGAAGCATATATTTTTCATCCTATTTCTGTAGCAAAAATTGTAGCTTCTGAAATTGGTCTCGATGCAACATCAATCTCAGCTGCTTTACTTCACGACACAATTGAAGACACTAACTATAAATTGGTTGACATCGAAAAAATATTTGGAAAAAATGTTACTAAAATAGTTAGTGGTTTAACAAAGATTTCACGCTTAAAAAAGGACACGGATATTTCTTATCAAGCTGAAAACTTTCGCAAAATGCTTTTGACAATAAACGATGATATAAGAGTAGTGATTATTAAAATCGCTGATCGCCTTCATAATATGCAAACTCTAGATTCAATGATTGAAAGCAAACAAATAAAAGCAGCTTCTGAAACTTTATATATATATGCTCCACTTGCTCACAGAATTGGGTTGTATAATATCAAAAATGAGCTTGAAGATTTAAGTCTAAAATATACAGATTCAAAAAGTTTTGAACACATTAAAAATAAAATCGAAGATAGCAAAGAGGAACAAGAAGAATATATAAAAGAGTTTTCACATCTGATAATTGAAACATTAGAGAAAGAAAAGTTGAAATATTTCATTAAAGGAAGAAATAAATCAATATACTCCATACATAAAAAAATGCAAATTCAAAACATTAGTTATGAGCAGGTGTTTGATAAATTTGCAATAAGGATTGTTTATAAATCGTCTCCAAAAAATGAAAAGTTTTTAGCTTGGAAAATTTATTCAATAGTAACAGATCATTTTACTCCTAATCCTACTAGACTAAGGGATTGGATTTCGTCTCCTAAGTCTAACGGCTATGAATCTCTTCATATTACAGTAATGGGCCCTAATAAAAAATGGATAGAGGTTCAAATTAGGTCAGAAAGAATGCATGAAATTGCAGAAAAGGGATATGCTGCTCATTATAAATATAAAGTTGGCAGAGATCATGAGAATGGTTTAGAAAGCTGGTTAAATCGTCTTAAAGAATTACTTGAATCTAAAGATTCAAATGCTATAGATTTTGTTGAAAATTTTAAATTAAATCTGTATTCTGATGAGATTTTTGTCTTTACTCCAGCAGGAGAACTGAAATCGCTACCACAAAATTCTACGGCATTAGATTTTGCGTTTAACATCCACACAGAGATTGGAACTAAAACTAGAGGTGCTCGGATAAACGGTAAATTGGTCCCACTATCAAGAAAATTAAGAAGTGGAGACTCTGTAGAAATAATTACATCAGAAAAATCTAAACCGACAGCTAACTGGCTGGACTTTGTTGCAACATCTAGAGCAAGAAACATAATTCGTACATCTATAAATGAGGAGAAAAAAAGAATTGCGACTGATGGAAAAGAGTTATTGAGAAGAAAACTAAAACATTTAAAAATCATTATGGTTGAAAAAACAGTAAATGAAATGCTCGACTACTTCAATGTAAATTCAAATTTAGATCTTTACTACAGGGTTGGGATTAAAACCGTTGATAACAAAAAAATTAAAGATTTTGCAAAATAATCTTGAGTACACTGAAAATTTAAATCCCTATACCTATAGAAATTTCTATAACGGCGGAGGCGTTGCTTTGGGTGATGTAAATAATGACGGTTTAATAGATGTTTACTTTACGGGAAATATCGTTGATAACAAATTATTTCTAAATAAAGGAAATTTCAAATTCGAAGATATTACATCTATAGCTGGAGTTGCTTGTTCTAATGTCTGGTCAACTGGTGCAACCTTCGCAGACATAAATGGGGATGGGTTTTTAGATATTTATGTATGTAAGTCTGGTCCCCCAGGTGGTAAAAACAGAAACAACGAACTTTTTATTAACAACGGTGATTTAACTTTCACAGAAAAATCTAAAGAATACAATTTAAACCTAACTGGTTTATCAGTTCACGCTGCGTTTTTTGACTATGATAAAGACGGTGATTTAGATTGTTATATTTTAAATAATTCCTTTAGAAATGTTGGAGGTTACGATTTAGTTGAAGATCAGAGAAAAATTCCTGACCCAGATGGTCAAGGTAATAAATTTTTTGAAAATGTGGGAAATAAATTTATTGATGTAACCCAAAAAGCAAATATTTTTTCAAGTAATATTGGATTTGGTTTAGGCATAACCCTAAGTGATTATAACAATGATGGGTGGACTGATTTGTTTATTTCTAATGATTTTTTTGAGAAGGATTATTTGTATATAAATAATAAGGACAAAACTTTTTCTGAAAAATCCACTAAATATTTTAAATCTATGTCACTTGGTTCTATGGGAGCTGATTCAGCAGACTTAGATAATGATCTACTCACCGATTTATTTGTAACAGAAATGCTTCCGAAATCCTTGAAAAGAAAAAAGACAAAAGCGGTATACGATTCATGGGACAAACATCAACTAGCTGTGTCAAAAGGATACTATTACCAGTATCCAAGAAACGTTCTTCAACGAAATTACGGAGATTCAGGATTTTTTGAAATAGGAAGATATTCTAATCTAGCTGCAACAGAATGGAGTTGGGCATCAATGATTTTTGATATGAACAATGATGGTCTAAGAGATATTTTTATTGCCAACGGTATATTCAAAGATCTTCTAGACAGAGATTATCTTGCTTATATGGCTAATAAAGAGAGAATTTCCAATTTAATGAAGTCAGGTGGTGAAGTTATTAAAAAGTTAATCGATATTATGCCATCTAAGGCTGTTAAAAATAACGTATATAGAAATAATGGTGATTTTGATTTTACTGAATTTACCGATCAATGGGGATTTGATTCACCAAGTTTTAGTAATGGAATGGCTTATGGAGATCTTGACAACGATGGTGATCAAGATATAGTTGTCAATAATGTAAATATGAGATCCTTTGTTTACAATAATCAAAATGACAATGAAAGTTCAAAAAGTATTTCATTTAATCTTAAAGGGGTTGATAAAAACAGAAATGCTATAGGTGCAAAAATCATAATTCACTATGGAGAAGGAAAATCTAGCATGTCTGAACATTTTCCATCAAGAGGTTTTCAATCTTCAATTTCAAATAAAATTCACTTCGGTGTAGGAGATATTGACAAGGTAGACAGCTTAATAGTTTATTGGCCTAATAAAGAAATTTCAAAATTATATGATTTAAAAACCAATAAAACTTACGATGTTGATCAAAATGTGGTAAAAAGGTTCACTAAATTGAACAGTCTAAAATATAACAAGAAAAATAAATTAAATGAAATTTATATTTTAAATCACTCACATACAGAAAACAAATTTATTGATTTTAATAAAGAAAGACTTATTCCTCAAATGTTTAGCAACGAAGGCCCTCCTATTATCTCCAGTGACTTAAATGGTGATAATATTCCAGATTTTTTTATAGGATCTTCTAAAAACCAAATATCTTCACTTTTTCTATCCGATGATTTATCTTATAAAGAAATAATAAAACCATTTAAGAATCATAAAAATTCAGAAGACATTGATGCTGTTTTCTTTGACAGTGACAATGATGGTGACAAAGATCTTTATGTGTCCTCTGGAGGAAAGTCCTTTTCTAGATATGATAGTAATCTAAATGACAGACTTTATATTAACGAGGGAAATGGGAACTTTAAATTTTCCAACTCCTTTATTTCTTTTGATAAGCCCTTTTCAACAGGTGCTGTTGCTGTTGGAGACTACAACAATGATTCATTGTTAGATATTTTTGTCGGAGAACGATATGATGTAGACAGCTATGGCATTCCTGTATCTGGAAGACTTTATAAAAATATAGGAGATAATAAATATGAATTTGTTAAAATTAAATCCTTTGATGACTTAGGTCTTATTAAATCTGCTAGATGGGTAGATTTAAATTCTGATAATAATTTAGACTTGATTGTTTCAGGTGAGTGGATGCCAATTAAAATATTTATAAATATTAATGGAAATTTCATTGATAAAACTAAAGAATACGGTTTAGAAAAATCAAATGGATTGTGGAGTGATATTGAAGTATCAGATATTGATAATGACGGAGACATTGACTTGGTTGCGGCAAATTTTGGTCAAAATAATTTCTATAAGCCGAATATGAAAATGTTTGTTAATGATTTTGATTTAAATGGATTTAAAGAACAAATAATATGCTACGAAATAGATGGGAAAAATTATCCAATTTTAGATAAAGACGAGTTGGTAGCACAGCTGCCTGGAATAAAGAAAAAAATTGTCTACTACGAAGATTACTCAAATCTAAGTATAGATCAGATTTTTGGCCAAGAAGCTATTGAAAATTCAGTAGTTTTAAATTTAAATATTTTACAGTCTTCAGTTTTTATAAACAATAATGGAAAATTTATACAAACTTCTATGCCTCCAGAAGTTAATTATTCATCGATGTATGATATTGAAATAGTTGAGAAATATAAAAGAGGTATAAAAATTGTGATGGGAGGAAATCAATACAATATAAAACCTCAATTTGGAAGACAGGACGCTTCAAAGGGATATTTTTTAAATATAGAAATTTCAAATGATTCAATA
Organism: uncultured Bacteroidota bacterium; assembly: GCA_902593075.1. Lineage (GTDB taxonomy): Bacteria > Bacteroidota > Bacteroidia > Flavobacteriales > Flavobacteriaceae > TMED96. The sequence goes on along the minus strand of CACJHA010000032.1, from coordinate 3,748 downwards.
TCTTATTCAAATTTAGAATCACTAAACATTGACGGTCAAATACGTAATTTTGAACCTTTTAATTTAAAGAACGTTAAAGCAATAGCAGTTGGAATTAATAATGAAAAAACTAAATTTCTTGAATTTGAATAGAATATTTTTTACAATAATAATTTTTATTTTATTTGTTGGTTGTCAAAGACAATCTGAGTATACAAAAGTATTAACAAGGGAACTAGAAAAGAAAAATGAGTTCAATGACTTGATTTTTGACATGAAAATAGGACAATCAAGGCAAGACTATTTTGATATTTGTTATCAACTAAATAAACAAAAAAAAATAATTTCAGGTGAAAGAAGTTTAAATCCAGAGTTAATTCTCAAATCGAAAAATAGTTCAGTAAAAGGGAGTAATATTAAAATGTCTTTTAATGGTATTTTTAATGAAAAAAAAATAATGAGAGGCTTTGAAATGAGATTTTATTTTACTGGATGGTCAAATTGGAATAAAGATTTATCCTCCGAAAATCTTTTAGATCAGTTGAAAGATTCATTAAACGGGTGGTTTCCGGGGAATAATTTTTTTAAAGTTAACTTTGAAAATAATCTTTCTGCAGAAGTAAAAATCGATGGTAACAGAAGAATTTTAGCCTACAAAGTTAACTCCAAAGACGTAGCAGTAAGAATTGAAGATATGAGTGGTAAATATGACTAATATGCGTTTTATTTTTCTGTTTTTGTTTTTGATGTCATGTCAAAATAACAATAATCTTTTCGAATTAAAAGATAATAGTAAACTGGGAATAAGTTTTTCAAATAATTTAGGTTTTGACAATGATTTTAATGTCTACAAGTATAGAAACTTTTACAATGGTGGAGGGGTAGCATTAGGAGATATCAATAATGATGGTCTAATCGATCTTTATTTGACATCAAATCAAAATAAAAACAAACTCTATCTAAATAAGGGAAATTTTATTTTTGAGGACATCACAGATTCAGCTAACGTTGGGGGTACTAAGGCTTGGTCAACTGGAGTTACCATGGTGGACATTAATTCTGATGGCCTTTTGGATATTTATGTGTGTAATTCTGGTGATATAAAAGGGGATAACAAGCAAAACGAACTTTTTGTAAACAATGGAGACTTAACTTTTACTGAATCCGCATCAAATTATAATCTTGATGACAAAGGATATTCCACACATGCAAGTTTTTTCGATTACGATAAAGATGGAGACTTGGATGTTTATATTTTAAATAATTCTTATCAAGCCATAGGTTCATTTAACCTAACTAAAAATGAAAGACCGAAAAGAGACTTACTTGGTGGAGATAAATTAATGGAAAACGTTGATGGGGTTTTTAAAGACGTGAGTGAAAAGTCAAATATTTTTGGAAGCGTAATTGGTTTTGGTCTAGGAGTTACAGTTGGGGATACAAATGGAGACGGTTGGGAGGATATTTTTGTAAGTAATGATTTCTTTGAAAGGGACTATCTATATATTAATAATAAGGATGGAACTTTCACCGAAGATCTAACTAACCAAATGAAGTCTATAAGTGGTGCGTCTATGGGTGCCGACCTTGCAGACATTGATAATGACGGTTTCAATGATATTTTTGTCACAGAGATGCTTCCTTCAAAATATGAAAGACTAAAATCGGTTACAACTTTTGAGGATTGGAATAAATACCAATATGTTGTAAAAAACGGATATTATCATCAATTCACAAGAAATGTTTTGCATTTAAACAACAGAAATCAAACATTTAGTGAAATAGGAAGATTTGCAGGAGTCGAAGCCTCGGACTGGAGTTGGGGAGCATTATTTTTTGATATGGAAAATGACGGATATAAAGATTTATTTATTGCTAATGGAATCTATAAAGATCTCACTAACCAAGACTATTTGCAATATATATCTAACGATGAAGTTGTAAAGTCAATTGTAATGAATAATGAAGTTGATTACAAAAGGTTAATTGAAATAATCCCATCAGAAAAAGTACCGAATCATGCCTACAAAAACCTTAACGGTATTAATTTCAATTCTTATACAAATTCAGGTTTAGATTTACCAAGTTTTTCAAATGGCTCAGCCTATGGTGATTTAGATAACGATGGCGATTTAGATTTAATTGTAAATAATGTAAATATGCCTCTTTTTGTTTTTGAAAATAAAAACAAAAGCACAAATAATTATATAAAATTTGAACTAAAGGGACTTTATAATAACGTAAATGCAATAGGCACCAAAATTATTGTTAAAACTACAAATGGTATACAAATTCAAGAAGTACAGCCTGCAAGGGGCTTTCAATCAGCTGTAGATATAAGACCAAATTTTGGATTAGGTGATGCCACAAATGTAGATATAGAAGTTATTTGGCCTTATGGTAAAAAAACTTTTTTAAAAAATGTCAAAGCGAATCAAATTATTTCACTTAATGAAAAAGATGCAATCGAATTTTTAGAAGATTTAACAAATAATAAAACAACTAAACCTCTGTTTAAAAAAAATAAAATAAAACCAAACATAGTTCACAAGGAGAGTAATTTTGTAGATTTTAATAGAGAAAGACTTATTTACCATATGTGTAGTAGTGAAGGTCCTAAAATGACCAAAGGAGACATCAATGGGGATAATGAAGAAGATATCTTAATTTCCTCTTCAAAAGGGAACACCACTCAAATATTAATAAAAGATGGTTCTGATTATTATCTAGATAAAAAAAACAAAAAATTATTCAATGATTTAAGGGATGTTGAAAATTCCGAAATCATACCTTTTGATGCAGATAATGATGGAGATTTAGATTTATACTATTCAAGTGGTAGTGTAGAGCACTCAAGATATTCCCAAGCTTTATATGATAGACTACTATTAAATAATGGCAAGGGTGAGTTTATAGATTCAAATCAAATTTTACCGGATATAAATAATAAAATTAGTACCGGTGTTGTCATATCTGGTGACATTGATAACGATGGTGATTTAGACTTATTTGTTGGTGAAAGAGTGAAAATAGGAAGTTATGGTTCACCTGGATCTGGTTTTATTTTAGTGAATGATGGGAATGGCAATTTTACAAATCAAACCAAAAAAATAGCTCCAAACTTAGTTAATATAGGAATGATTACTGATGCTTCGTTTGAAGATATTGATACAGATGGTAACATAGATCTTATTGTAGTGGGAGAATACATGGGAATCAATATTTTTAAAAATGAAGATTCACGATTTAATCCAATTCAAAATAAACTTTCAGATGAGAAAGGTTGGTGGAATGAAATTCATATTACAGACTTAAATAATGACGGTAAAAATGATTTGATTGTTGGCAACCATGGCTTAAATTCAAGATTTAAAGCTAGCAAGTCAAGGCCTTTAAAGCTATATTTTAATGACTTTGATAAAAATGGTTTTGGAGAAGGAATTATTTGTTTTGAAGCCGAAAATGGAAAAGATTACCCTTACGCACTACGTCATGATTTGATTGATCAGATTAAAAGTTTAAAGAAAAAATTTCCTGATTACGAATCTTTTAAAACTGCAGACATATCTAAAATTTTTGATAAAAAAACTCTCAATGAGTCGGATATACTTATTACAAACACATTAGAAACTTCTATATATATAAACAAAGAGGGGTTTGAATTTGAGAAAATTAATATTCCAAGCGAAGTTCAATTTAGTCCTGTTTACTCAATTAATAGTCATGATTTTGATGGAGATGGAGATGAGGATATTTTACTAGGCGGTAA
>CACJHA010000031.1 GCA_902593075.1 uncultured Bacteroidota bacterium | reverse complement strand
TTTTGAAGGAATGGATATTATTGATATTCTAAAATCAATTGATATGAAAAATGCTGCTATTAGGAATAATGGAGGTGGTTTTTATAATCACTCTCTTTTTTGGTCAATAATTGGTCCTAATAAAGGAGGTACTCCTCACGGAGAGGTTTCCATCAAAATCAATTCATGTTTCGGTTCTTTTGATTCTTTTAAAGAATTATTTTCAAAAGCTGCCGCTTCAAGATTTGGTTCTGGTTGGGCTTGGCTATGCGTTAAAAACGATGGAACTTTAGAGGTATGCTCAACAGCAAATCAAGACAACCCTCTAATGCCAAATATGGGTTGTGGAGGAACTCCAATTTTAGGTATTGATGTTTGGGAACATGCTTATTATTTAAACTATCAAAATAGAAGACCAGAATATATATCAGCATTCTTTAATATTATAGATTGGGAATCAGTCAGTGAAATCTACATGAAAGCTACTAGCTAGTTTGAAAAATTAAAAGGAGGGGAAAAATTTAACTAGTATGCCCTTGAAGAATTTCCTTTATAATAATTTATAAAGGATCTGTTTACAACTCTGTTCCCTCCCGGAGTAGGATAATTACCTGTGAAATACCAATCCCCTTTGTGATTGGGACATGCCTCATGAAGCCCTTCGATTTTCTGAAAAATTATTTTCAAGGGTACATTATTTAATTTACTAGTTAACATATCGGACATTTTATTAGATATTTCATCGTCTGTAAAGTTTTTGTATATGTCTTTTACATGATTTCTAACTTCTGCTTTTTTATTTTTAAAAGAATCGACACATAAATCGTAAACGTCCTTGACTATAGCTATTGTACCATTTTCTTCATGTAGTTTAATGGCAGCTTGAAACGCAATAAAGTCATCGAGTTTAGCCATATCTATACCATAACAGTCAGGATATCTAATTTGTGGTGCGCTAGATACAATTATGATTTTTTTTGGTTTTAATCTATTTAACATTGTCAAAATACTTTCTCTAAGAGTGGTGCCTCTTACAATACTGTCATCCAATATTACTAAATTATCAGAAGGCTTTACTATACCATAAGTAACATCATAAACATGATTTACCAACTCATTTCTTGAATTATCTTCAGTGATGAAAGTCCTTAATTTTACGTCTTTTATTGCAATTTTTTCAATTCGAGGTCTCAATTCTAAAATATTTTGAATCTCAGCTAAATCCAAATTTGATTGATTTAACTTACCACTAACCTTATTTCTCACATAATCTTGAACTGAACTTATAAGTCCATAAAAAGAAGTTTCAGCAGTATTTGGAATATATGAAAATACTGTGTTTTTCAAATCATCTTTTATAGATTCCATGATCTGATCAAACAGAAGGTATCCTAATTTTTTCCTCTCTTTGTAAATATCAGCGTCACTGCCTCTTGAAAAGTAAATTCTTTCAAAAGAACACGATTTTTTTTCGGTTTCTTTGAAGATCTTAACTACTGATATTTTATCAGATTTTTTTAGAATCAGTGCATTCCCTGGCGGTATTTCCTTTATTGAATTTAATTTAACATTAAAAACCGTTTGGATTACTGGCCTTTCAGAAGCAACTACAGTAAATTCATCATTATCAAAATAAAAAGCTGGTCTAATCCCACAAGGGTCACGAAGAACAAAAGCATCTCCATGACCAATCATACCAGCAATCGCAAATCCACCATCCCAATCTTTAGAAGCTTTATTTAAAATTTTAGAAATATCTAGTCTTTCTGCTATCAAAGGAGATGAATCAAATTTACTAAATCCTTCTTTTTTTAATTTTTTGTATATTTTAGCAACAGCATCATCTAAAAAGTGACCAATGTTTTCCATCACAGTTATTGTATCAGAATTTTCCTTTGGATGCTGCCCCAGTTGAACCAAGTTTGAAAACAACTTTCCTACGTTGGTCATGTTAAAATTACCCGCCACAATTAAATTTCTGTGCATCCAATTATTTTGTCGAAGAAACGGATGGACGCTCTCAATACTGTTTTTACCAAATGTGCCATATCGTACATGTCCCAACATTAATTCTCCTAAAAAAGGAACTCTTTTTTTTAATAATTTTAAATTTTTGGAAAGACCTAGGTTTTTATTTATTTCATTTGATATAGTATTATTTATTTTTTGAAAAATATCATAAATGGGTTGTTGTTTGCTAGATCTGATTCTACTCATAAACCTTTCTCCAGGTTCCATGTCAAACTTTATACTCGCAAAACCAGCACCATCTTGTCCACGATTGTGCTGTTTTTCCATCATCAAATACATTTTGTTAATCCCGAAAAGTGCAGAACCGTATTTTTCCTGATAATATTCAAGAGGTTTTTTAAGTTTTAGAAGTGCTATCCCACATTCGTGCTTAACAAAGTCGCTCATATCGACAAATTTAGGTCAATTTTATTTTTAATTAAAAACATTTCCAATCTCTCTAAAATCTTTTTTTTGACAACTGTTTCTATAGATTTAGTCCCCAAACTTTCAACTGTGAAAGAAGCTAAAATTGTTCCTAAAATAAGCCCTTTTTTCAAACTATTAAAATCTATATTATTACTTTTTGACAGGTAGGTCGCTAAACCTCCAGCGAAACTATCACCAGCTCCGGTTGGATCAATTGCCTCAACTTTGAACGAGGGTAAAGAAAATTTTTCATCTTTACTGTATAATTCTGCACCCAACTCTCCCTTTTTAATAATTACATACTGGGGACCTTTATTAATGATTTTGTAAGCACAATTATCTAAAGATTTTTCTTTTGCTAAAAGGTAAGCCTCCTCATCATTTATAGATATTAAATTTACTTTTGAAACAACTTCATTTAAATCTTCTAAATTGTTATCCATCCAGAAATTCATTGTGTCTAATATTAAAAATTGATTTTTACCTGATAGTTGAATAATACTTTTATTTTGAACTGAAGGGTGTAAATTCCCCAAAACGACAATATCACTATCTAAAAATTTTTTTGGAATAATTGGATTAAAATTTTCAAGGACACCGAGTCTAGTCTCTAAAGTTGTTCTTTTATTTATATCCTTATGATATTTTCCACTCCAAAAAAAACTTTCTTTATTTTTAACAATCTCAACTCCTGAGACGTCAGCACCGGTTAATTTTATTTTATCTAGATATTCTAAAGGGAAATCATCTCCAACGACTGAGACAACTCCAAAATTATTTGAAATTTTAGAAATTGCAAAAGAAATATATGTGGCAGCACCACCCAAGATTATACCTGAATTAAAAAAAGGAGTTTGAATTGAATCAAAAGCTAAAGTACCAATCACTAAAATTTTTTTGCTCATAGATTAGTTTATAATTCTTATGGATTTTTAATTTTCCTTTTTATTGAGTTTTTCATAATATAAGTCGTGTTCTATAGAATTATTTTTTGCTGCCTCAACCGCTAGATAATCACACCTTTCATTTTGTGGATGATTATTGTGTCCTTTAACCCAATTAAATCTTATATTATGCTTTTCATTCATTTTTAAAAACCGAATCCATAAGTCGGGATTTTTAATTTTTTTAAAATTATTGTTTTTCCATTTAAATATTCTTTTAAGTTCAACTGAATCAACAATATATTTAGAATCTGTGTAAACTTCAACATTAGCTCTTTTTATCTTTAATTTCTCAAGTGCAACAACTACAGCGAGTAATTCCATTCTGTTGTTAGTTGTAAATACAAAACCCTTTGAGTATTCTTTAATGTAATTTTTCTTTTTCCACTGTAAAATTATTCCGTACCCACCAGGACCAGGATTACCTAGGGAGGAACCATCTGTGTAAATACTAATGCTTTCTAACATATAAAAGTTGGTATATTATTATCGGGAAGTACTTCATTTCCAAATTTTTGATTTTTGCTTTAATTGTATTTAAAGTTTCATCATTTTGTAAACTTGTTTTTTTTTGAAAAATAATTTCTCCCCTATCATACTTTTCATTTACATAATGTATAGTTATTCCTGTTTCTTTTTCTTGGTTTAACAAAACTTGATTATGAACATTATCACCGTACATTCCTTGCCCACCGTACTTTGGCAACAATGAAGGATGGATATTGATTATTTTCTTTTTAAAAAATTCTATTAAATCAATAGGTATTTTCTTTAAATATCCTGCTAATATTATTAAATCAGGCTGGAAATCTCGGCATTCCTTTATCAAACATTTATTAATACTATTTTTAATCAGTAAGCATGGTATGTTTAAATTTTTCATTTTTTCGAAGACAGCGGCTTTTTTTACGTTGCATAATACTTTTATTTGATTTCCTGAATCAGTTTTTTTTAAAAATTTAGAGATATTTTCAGCGTTTGAACCGTTACCTGATGCTAATATCAATACTTTTTTCATTGTATATTAGATATTAAATTTTAAATAAAGATCATACTAATATAAATGGTTTAATAAGTTTTCAGTGTAAATTTTTAAAATTAAAATTACATTTTAATCATATTATCATTAGAAATGGTCCAAAGATTTGTTATTTTTGACAAACAAAATTTAAAACCAAAATAATATGTCTGACATAAATTCAAGAGTAAAAGCAATTATTGTAGATAAATTAGGTGTTGACGAAAGTGAAGTTGTTTCTGATGCAAGCTTTACAAATGACCTTGGTGCCGATTCCCTTGACACTGTTGAACTTATAATGGAATTTGAAAAAGAATTCGATATCCAAATTCCAGATGACCAAGCTGAGAATATTTCAACTGTCGGCCAAGCTATCCAGTATATAGAACAAGCTAGTTAATTTTTAAATGAATCCAAGACGAGTAGTTGTTACCGGATTGGGCGCATTGACACCAATAGGTAATTCCATTCCAAATTATTGGAATGGGCTTTTAGGTGGTAAAAGCGGCTCTGCTCCAATTACTTACTTCGATACATCCGATTTTAAAACCAAATTTGCATGCGAACTAAAGAATTTTAACGCACTTGATTTTATTGAAAAAAAAGAATTACGAAGACAGGATAAATTTTCACAATATGCTACTATTTGTTCTGAAGAGGCAATTAATGATTCAAATCTTATTAATTCAAAAATTGATTTTAATAGAGTCGGAGTAATCTGGGGGGCAGGAATTGGAGGTATTGAAACATTTCAAAACGAGTTGGAATATTTTTTTTCAAATAAAAAACCAAGATTTAATCCATTTTTTATTCCTAAACTAATTGCTGATATAGCACCAGGTCTTATATCCATTAAATATGGCTTTAAGGGACCAAATTTTACAACCGTATCTGCTTGTGCATCATCCTCAAATGCAATTATAGATGGCCTAAATTATATTAGACTGGGTCATGCAGATGTAATTATAGCAGGAGGTTCTGAAGCAGCAGTCACATGTGCTGGAATTGGAGGATTTAATGCAATGCATGCTTTATCTACTAGAAATCATGATCCTAAAAAAGCATCACGCCCCTTCGATAAAGAGAGAGATGGTTTTGTCTTAGGTGAAGGTGGAGGATGCTTGATTTTAGAAGATTTAAATCATGCAATGAAAAGAAATGCGAAAATTTATTGTGAGTTAGCAGGGGGAGGTTTATCTGCAGATGCTTATCACATGACGGCACCACACCCTGAAGGAAATGGAGCAAAAAAAGTAATGGAAAATTGTTTACGGGATGCCAAATTAAATATTGATGAAGTTGATCATATAAATATGCATGGAACATCAACTCCTCTTGGAGATATTGCAGAGACTAAAGCCGTACTTAGCGTTTTTAAAAATCATGCTTATTCTATAAATATTAATTCTACAAAATCAATGACTGGTCACCTTTTAGGTGCAGCTGGAGCAGTTGAGGCAATTTCTTGTGTTTTAGCTATAAAAAACAGTAAAATACCTCCTACAATTAATCACTTTACAAAAGATGAACAGATTGATTCTAAATTAAATTTTACTTTCAATAAATTTCAAGAAAGAAATGTTAAAGTAGCTCTTTCAAATACTTTTGGTTTTGGAGGTCACAATGCATGTTTAGTTTTTAAAAAATTTGAGTAAAAACATTGATATAAATGAAAGCTAAAAAAGTTTTTTTAAGTATAGACCCTCAAGATATTGATGATTTTGCTGTAGTAGCTATTCATTCAAATTTGGAAGCATATTTGATAGCATATAGATTGAATCAAAATCTTGGATGCCTTCTTCAGAATTCTAAAAAAAATTCTATCAACGATATTTATACAAGATTTAATTATCTTTCAAAAATATCAAATGATAATTGGGAACTAATTTCAAATCATTACAAGGATGACGAAGGCTCATACAAACAAAACTTACTTTTCAAAATTAATGGTACAAATAAGAGAAGTTTAATTCCTACCTTAGATTCAGTCGATTTTTTTTTCAAAGTCCCAAAATATAAAATTATATCCGAATGGGTTGTTAAGATTAGAAACATAGAAGGAATTCAGCTAGCTTATGAGATTGACAAAAAAATACTAAGCAACCTAGAAAATTTAATTTTCGATTAATGAAAATGACTAGAAAAACAAAAATTATAGCCACATTAGGGCCCTCATGTTCTTCAACTAAAACTATTGAAGAAATGATGATTAGTGGGGTTGATGTATTCAGAATAAATTTTTCTCATGCTAATCATTCAGAAATTGAAAAAATAATTTCTATAATTAGAACTCTCAATAAGAAGAATAATTGTTATACTTCTATTTTAGCTGATTTACAAGGACCCAAATTGAGGATAGGTAATGTTAACGAAAATGTCAACATTAGAAAAGGTGAAGTTTTAGAATTTTGCTCTGAAAAAAAATTTATTGGCAACAATAAAAGGGTATATGTAAAATACAAAAAATTCGCCAAAGATGTTAAAATTGGAGATAAGCTTCTAATTGATGACGGTAAACTGATTTTTGAGATATTGGAAACTGATAATAAATTCAATGTGAAAGCCAGAGTGATTCAGGGAGGACCCTTATTTTCAAAAAAAGGAATTAACCTGCCTAATACCAAAATTTCTCTGCCAGCGTTAACTGAAAAGGATTTTGAAGATGCTGTTTTTTCAATAAATCAAAAAGTAGATTGGATTGCGCTTTCTTTTGTGAGAAATGGGAATGACTTGAATGAGTTAAAAAAAATAATTAATGAAAAGTCTAATCATAAAATACCCGTTATATCAAAAATAGAAAAACCTGAAGCCCTTGAAAATATTGATGAAATTGTTTCAAATTCAGATGGAATTATGGTGGCAAGAGGAGATCTGGGGGTTGAAGTTTCAGCCGCAAAAGTTCCATTAATTCAAAAGCAATTAGTCAATAAGGCAAAAAAAGCTAGAATCCCAGTAATTATAGCCACACAAATGATGGAGGGTATGATTAATAGTCTAACGCCAACAAGAGCCGAAGTAAATGATGTTGCAAATTCTGTAATGGATGGAACTGATGCTGTAATGCTATCAGGAGAAACCTCTGTGGGTATGTATCCCGTAAAAGTAGTATTTGAAATGTCTTCAATATTAACAACTGTCGAGAATTCTCCTTTAATAAAGGTGCCTCAATCACCACCCTCAGTCAGAAGCAAAAGATATATTACAAAATCAATATGTTACCACGCTGCAAACATGGCAAATGAAATAGATGCCACCGCCATATGCACCCTAACAAATAGTGGATATACCGCATTCCAAATATCAGCATGGAGACCAAATGCAAACATATTAGTATTTACCTCTAATGAATTGATATTAACACAATTAAATCTTCTTTGGGGAGTCAAGGCATTTTATTATGATAAATTTGAAAGTACTGACAAGACAGTTGAGCAAGTAAATAACATGGCTCTCAAAAATAATTTAGTTGAGAAAGGAGATATGTTGATTAATCTTGCAGCAATGCCTGTCAAAAAAAAGGGGATGGTGAATACTTTGAGAATTTCGATGATTTAAAAATCAATTTTGAGTTGAGCTGTTATTGAATTATTAATAATTTTTTTTTCTTTTAATTGCTTAAAGTTCGAAACAGTTATTCCAATTAATCTTACTGAGTCCCTAAGCTTTTCTTTGTATAAAAGTTCTTCGCATGTTTTGCTAATTAAACTTTTTTCACAAATATAAAGCTGCTTTGTAGTTGAACGTGTTTGAGTTATAAAATCACTATATTTTATTTTTAATGTAATTGTTTTACCTGAAATACCAAGTCTCTTTAACCTCTCTGACAATTTATCTGAAATAATATTAATTTTTTCTATTAAAAAAATTTCACTTGAAATGTTTTTTGAAAATGTTTGTTCACTACCCAATGACTTTGCTTTTCTTTCTGGAGAAACAGGACTCGAATTTATTCCTATAGCTGCATTGAAATAATAACTTCCAGATTTACCAAACTTTTGAATTAGAAAATCTTCTCCTTTTTTTTTTAAATCAATACCCTTAAAGATTCCTATTTGATACATTTTTTGAGCAGTTGCTTTACCGATACCATGAAACTTTCTAATATCTAAATCCTCCATAAATGCTGAAATCTCCTCAGGAGGGACTGTTTTTTGACCATTTGGTTTATTGTAATCACTAGCAATTTTAGCCACCAATTTGTTTACAGAAATTCCAGCTGATGAAGTTAAACCGGTTTTTTTTAAAATATCTTCTCGAATAAGTCTTGCTATTTTTGAAGCTGAAATTATTCCTCTTTTATTTTCGGTAACATCTAGATACGCTTCATCAAGTGATAAAGTTTCTACTAAATCAGTATATGAAAAAAAAACTTCTGATATTATTTTTGACAACTCCTTATATCTTTCAAATCTTGGTTTAGCGAATATTAGATTTGGGCATAGCTTTTTAGCCAATTTACTACTCATGGCGCTTCTTACCCCGAAATGCCTAGCCTCATAACTAGCAGCAGCAACTACTCCACGTAAGTCAGAACTACCAACTGCAACCGGCTTATTCCTAATTGATGGGTTATCAAGTTGTTCAACTGATGCATAAAAGGCATCCATATCAATATGGATAATTTTTCGAGTTACCACCATTTTATAAATTTACATATATTGGAAAGTTATAATATTAATATATGATTGAAAAAGAAAGAAAATTTAAAGTCAAATCAGAGAAATTTATTTCCTTATCTCATAAAGTAATAAATATAAAGCAGGGATATTTATCAAAGGACAATAATCTAACAATTAGAATTAGAATTTCTGATAAAAATGCTTATTTATGCATAAAAGGCCCAACTTCTAGAAGCGGAATTAGTAGGTTTGAATTTGAAAAAGAAATAAGTGTAATTGAAGGTAGTAAGCTTTTAAAATTATGTCTACCGAGAATCATTTTCAAAAAAAGATATTTAATAGAATATAAAAAACAACTTTTAGAAGTTGATGTTTTCGAAGGTTTTTTAAAGGGCCTGATACTAGCTGAAATTGAATTAAATTCGGAATCTCAAAAAGTTAATTTACCAGACTGGGTAGGCGAGGAAGTAACTGGAGTTAATAGTTTCTATAATTCTCAACTTTCAAAATTAACTGACAGTGAAGTAGATGATTTAATTAGACTGTATTAATCATGTTTAAAAATCGAAACTTTAAAATTACCCTTACTATCTTTCACCCCTCTATACATTCCCTTAGTATTAAATTCCATAGCGTAATTCCCGAATTTATCAATTGCAATTACACCGCCACTACCTCCTAATTTTTTCACTTTTTCTAAGCTTACTTTTGCTGCTTGTCTAATATCTAACTTTTTATATTCGAATAGGGAGGAAATATCGTGGGCGACAACATTTCTAATAAAAAACTCACCCCATCCGGTAGCCGAAATGGCACACGTATTATTGTTAGCGTAATTCCCTGCCCCAATAATTGGAACATCACCAACTCTCCCCCACTTTTTATTAGACCTACCACCAGTTGAAGTGCCTGCAGACAGATTTCCATTTTTATCTAATGCGACACAACCAACAGTACCAAACTTAGAAATTGCAGATGTTGACTCTTTTTTATCTTTTAGTTGACCAAGTTTTTTGTTTTTAAGTAATTGAGCCTTTCTTCTTTCAGTAAGAAAATAAGAGTTGTCTACCATATGAAGCCCTTGTTCTTTTGCAAATTGATCTGCACCTTCTGATATGAGCAACACCTGTGGAGTATTTTTCATAACAGAATATGCAGCAATTATTGGATTTTTAATTTTTTTAACTCCAGCAACAGCTCCAGCATTTAAGTTCTTACCGCTCATGAAAGAGGCATCTAGAGAAGCTTCACCCCTTTCGTCAAGAACTGCACCTTTGCCTGCATTGAATAATGGTGAATCTTCCATTACTTTTATAGCCTCTATCACCGCTAGTTCACTGCTACCATTGTTTTCTAAAATTTCATATCCCTTATTTAGTGCTTCTTCTAACTTTTTTTTGTACTCTAACTCTTTATCCATTGACATTTTTTCTCTTTCCATAGTTCCTGCACCTCCATGAATTACAATTGAAAAATCAACATTTTGGTTGTTATTTTCTGAACATGAAATCAGAAAACCAAATACTAGAATTAGAATATAATTTTTTTTCATAAAATACTTTTAAAATTACAATGACATCAATTTATTTTTGAAAATTGTTTTAAAAATCTTAAATCATTTTGGAAAAAATATCTAATGTCACTAATTTGATACATTAACATTGCAATTCGTTCAATTCCCATACCAAATGCAAACCCAGAATATTTTTCTGAATCAATATTACAGTTATTCAAAACGTTTGGATCAACCATGCCACAACCCATGATTTCTAACCATCCTGTTCCTTTAGTTATTCTATAATCAGTCTCTGATTTAAGACCCCAGTAAATATCTACTTCAGCGCTGGGTTCAGTGAAAGGGAAATAAGATGGTCTTAATCTGATTTGAGACTTTCCAAACATGGATTTACAAAAATATTCTATGGTATGTTTTAAATTAGCAAAGGATACATCCTTGTCAATATACAAACCCTCAACCTGATGAAAAAGACAATGTGAACGTGCAGATATGTCCTCATTTCTGTAAACCCTGCCAGGAGATATGGTTTTTATAGGTGGAGGATTTTTTTCCATATACCTAATCTGAACAGATGATGTATGGGTGCGTAATAAAATATCTGGATCTCTTTTTATAAAAAAAGTATCCTGCATATCTCTTGCGGGATGATGTTTAGGTAAATTTAATGCGGTAAAATTATGCCAATCATCCTCTATTTCCGGTCCTTCTGAAATACAGTATCCGATTTTCTCAAAAATTTCAATAATGTTTTTTCTTACTATATTTAAAGGGTGTTCGGAGCCAAACTCTAGAGGGTAACCTGGTTTGTATAAGTCTTCGTTTAAATTATTTCCCTCCTCATTTTTTTCTGATTGAAATTCAAGTATTTTTTTCTTTACTTTTGATTTGAGGATATTTATCTCCTTCCCAATTACTTTCCTTTCATTTGCATCAATATCTTTAAATTTTTTAAAAAGCTCATTAAGGATTCCTTTCTTGCCAAGATATTTTATTCTAAACGGTTCAGAATTTTCTTTGCTTTCTGAAGTGAAATTTTCTACTTCTTTAATATGTTTTTTTATAATTTCAATCATTATTTCTTAAAATTAGTAAATATATTTAAATGATTTTCCAACATTTGATTTGGCAGAAACTAATCTCGCTAAAGATAGATTTTTTGAAAATAAAAATTTCATTTTGGTGAAACGAAATTATTTATCTTTAATCTATGAATTATCTTGATATAATTATAAGCTTAATTTTATTTTATGGCTTATTTAAAGGTTTTACAAGAGGTTTAATTATTGAGGCAGCGTCTCTATTATCAATAATTATAGGAATACTCGGAGCACTTACTTTTACGCCTATTATAGAAAGTTTATTATCGTATTTTATTTCGGGTGACCAATTACCTTCATCAGTCATAATATTTACTATCTCATTAATCTTAATTGTTCTTGGTGTTAACTTTTTTGCAAAAAATTTAACGAAGTTTATAAAATTGGTTTCTCTTGGAGGAATCAACAAAGTTTTGGGAGGTGTTTTTGGAGTTTCAAAGTATATTCTTTTGTTTGGAATTTTATTAGTTTTTGTAGATCAATTTTCATTTATGTTCGAGTTTTTTGAATCAAACGTTCTAAACGAATCTATAATGTTTGAATCTTTAAAAAATGTAGGTTATTATATTTTACAATTGTTAGAAAGCAATGATGTAAAAATTCCGGAAAAATTAGTTTAGTAATCTAATAGAATTGCTTTCTATCCATCCCTCAGATCCATTTGAAATTAAAATTTTTGACCATCCTTCTAACTCATCTGTAATTTCAAATTTTGTTCCCTCATGAAGAAAAAATAAGACTTCCGTTCTTTGATTAGGTTCAGTCCAAACACCAATCTCTTTACTGAAAATAATTCCTTTCTTTATATTTTCTTGTCTATGCTTTGAAATAGTTATATAAATAAAGAATATAAAAATTAAAAACGAAACAATCCCAGAGGAGAAAAAAATCCTTTTTATAAAAATAGATTTACTAAAACTATAGATTAAAAAAAGAATGCAGACTATCCATAATGTCAACAATGTTAGTATACTCCAATTATCAGTAGTCATAAATGCTAAAATGTCGTTAAAAAATAAATTTATTTGAGTTTGAGGAAGAGTTTCAATTGAATCCATTGTCATGTTTTTTGCAAACTCCAAATTATTTATTATCATTTTGTCGTTTGGAGATAGCATCTTAGCTTTTTCAAAATAAAAATTTGCCTCAGCTACATTCCCAATTTTATAATTAGCATTACCTAAGTTATAGTAAACCTCTGAGCTATGATAGTCATTTTCAATAATTGCTAAATAACTTTCTATTGCATTTTGATAGTCTCCCTTATTATAATAGTTATTACCTTTTTCAAAAAGTAAGTGAGGGGGTTTATCAAGAGCAAATAATTTTGTAAAACAAAAAAGCAGTAGTATTATAATTTTATTTTTCATATTTGCTTATCAATAATGGTTATTGTTTCTATTGCCTCTTCATAATGCTGACCCATATTTTCTTGTGAGATAGGCGAATATCTAGCTTCTTCGCATTTTTTTAACATAAATATAAAACTATCTATACTAGAAATTTCACATTTTTTTTCATGCAATAATTTTGAAATTATATCCTTTGACAAATCTGTGGTTTCAACATTAAGTTTAGATTTCATATAATTGTGAAGAGCCTTTTCTAATGAACTGTAAAACTCTTCTTTTTGACCAATCAATTTTTTTGCTTCGGAGAAATATTTTTTAGCTAAAAAGTTAGCTTTCTTTTTCCTCTCATCAAGAGGGTTAATTTCTTTAGATTTAATTTTTCTCTTTATTAAAATTACAATTACAAGAATCAAAATTGGTAAGGTGACTAAAGTCCAGTAAAGATTTGAATTAAAAAATAATTTTGAATTTATTTTCTTTAAATCTGTTCTGGTTTTAATGAAATTAAAATAGGATTCATTCTTTTTTAGAATATTATTTCTTGAATTGGAGGTCTGATTTTCTGATATTAAGTCTGCTGGTCCCTCATTTACATTTATAAGTGTCTCATCTGAGTTTATATTGAAATACCTCTCTTTAATGGGGTCAAAAAAGGAAAAGTCTATAGAGGGAATCGGATAATTCCCTTTTGATTGAGGGACAACCGTATATATATCCTCAATGCTACCTTTCATACCAGACAGGTTTGTTTTTACATTTTCCTTATGCTCCGGATCATAAATTTCTAAGGAACTGGGGGCTGTCAATTTAGGTAAAGAGAATAATTTAAGGTTCCCATTTCCAGTCACTTTTAAAGTTGCTTGAAATGATTCAGATGATTTTAATTTATTTTTATTAAAATCAACAGAGAATTCAAATTGCCCAACTGCACCTGTAAAGTTTTTTGGCTTATTATCAATTGGAAGTTCTTTGACATTTAATGTTCTTTTACCAGCAGTAATCACTTTGGGCGTTTTTTGATATACTCTATTTCCAAAGAAATCTCTTCTATTTGTTGGAACATCTACAGACACATTTAAAGTTAAGGGCTCTATTGAAAGTTTACCTGTTTTTTGAGGGTATAAAACAGCTTTGCGCCACACAACATAATTATATGGTTGTCCTTTGTATTCTCCTCTTTTGATTTCTA
>CACJHA010000030.1 GCA_902593075.1 uncultured Bacteroidota bacterium | reverse complement strand
CATCGTTCAAAGATTGAGCGTTCAAGCTAAGGCATAATAGACCCATAAATAAAAATAAGTTACTTTTCATAAAATATTAATTATTACTGTTTTCTTCCAGAGGATCGACCAGCTGAAGACCTTCCTGATGATCTATTAATCGATGACGATCCATAAGAACTACCTCTTGATGCATTGTAAGATCCTCTGCTTGTAGAACTATAAGAACTACTACCCGATGAGTTAGAATAATTCCTAGAGTTATTACTTGATGAATTATAATTCTGATTTGTTTTACCGCTAGAATTATTTAGAGAAGATGATCTACTAAAAATAGAATTACTGTTATTTTGTGAACTTCTTCCTTGGTATCCATAATTTTCAGAAACTCTTAACTTATAAAAATCACTATTGCTTCCTGTAGGAATTAATTCTACATTATATCCTCTAGACTGATATTGTCTTATAATAGATTCAATTCGTCTTCGTTGGGCATCTGAATTAGAATTTACCCTTCTTTGTTCAGAATTATTATTTTGTGCTAATCTTCGACCTTCAGACACTAAATCCGGCATGGAACTATTTGATGTGGAACGCACATTGTTAGACTGAGCTTCACCTGAACGAGCTCTAAAATTACTGTTCACAGGACCAGTATTTTTTCCTCTGTAGGTGGAGCTATAAGCCCAACCTCTAATGCGACTTAATTGTGAAGAACTTCTTACACCATAATTACCCACGTAAGGACTATTAAAATAATTGAATGCTGAAAATCCAAATCCCCAGTGAGGATTACCAAATAACCACGGATCGTAAAAACCGAAATTAGCATTCCAACCATAATGCCAAGCCCAATTATTCCATCCCATGAAACCTAAACGATTCCATCTCATAGGATTTGACCATCCCCAACCGTTCCATAATGGACTGTAAAAACCAGAGTTGAAAGGAGTATTGAAATTTTGAAAACCCCATGGACTATTATTGAACATAAAAATTTGTGTTGTTTTTTGTCCGCCTCCCCATTGTGGGTTAGTCTTATAATTATCTATACTATTTGAATTTATAGAATCTATATCAGACAATACAACATCACTTCTCCTATCATCCCAGTCGTATTGTCTTGCTACCTGATCAAAGTATCTAGAATATGAATTAGAATCATTATCTAAATCACTTTTTCTAATTATAATCACATTGTCTGATGAATATATTCCATCTGATGAATATGAGGATACAGGCTGAAAGCTTCCACAAGAAACTTGAGTTAGAACAAACATTATTAAAAGAGAAATTTTAAAAACATTAATAATAAAGTCATTCATAAAATTGTTATGTTTATTTTTGAGCAAACTTAATTTATTAGTCTTGTTCATGGTCTATATTTACATTAAAGATAACCAAATTTTGTGCCAAACATGTATTTAAAATGTTAACAAAAAGGTCAGATAACTTCTCAAAATGGTATAATGAACTTGTTTCTATGGCCCAACTCGCTGAAAACTCGTCAGTTAGAGGATGCATGGTAATTAAACCTTACGGTTTTTCTATATGGGAAAGCATGAAAAGTGAGCTTGATAAAAAATTCAAAGCAACTGGACATCAAAATGCATATTTTCCCCTGTTTGTTCCTAAAAGTCTTTTTGAGGCTGAAGAGAAAAACGCGGAGGGTTTTGCTAAAGAATGTGCTGTTGTTACTCACTATAGGTTAAAAAATAGTGGCAAAGAAGGAAAGCTGATTGTAGACCCAGAAGCTAAACTAGAAGAGGAGTTAATTGTAAGGCCTACAAGTGAGGCTATAATTTGGCGAACATACAAAAATTGGATTCAATCTTACAGAGATCTTCCACTTCTTATTAATCAATGGGCAAATGTAGTTCGATGGGAAATGAGACCTAGATTATTCCTTAGAACAGCTGAATTTTTGTGGCAAGAAGGTCATACCGCACATGCAACAAAAAAGGAAGCGGAAGACGAAGCCCTTTTAATTAACGATTTGTACGCAGATTTTGTAGAAAATTACATGGCTATTCCGGTAATTAAAGGGCTGAAATCCGAGAGCGAAAGATTTGCAGGTGCTGTTGAGACTCATTGTATAGAGGCATTAATGCAAGATGGTAAGGCACTTCAAGCAGGTACTTCACATTTTTTAGGAGATAATTTCGCAAAAGCATTCGATGTTAAATTCGCCAATCAAAACGGAAATCTAGAGTATGTCTGGGCGACTTCCTGGGGTGTTTCTACACGTCTAATGGGAGCACTTATAATGACTCATGGTGATGACAAAGGACTCGTTTTACCTCCAAATCTTGCTCCGATACAAGTAGTTATTGTTCCAATTTTTAAGGGAAAAGAGCAGCTTGAAGAAATTTCCATTGTAGCTAAAAAAATTAAAGATGAACTTGAATCAAAAAACGTGAGGGTTCAATTCGATAATAGAGAAAATCTTAAACCTGGTTTCAAATTTGCTGAACATGAAATGAAAGGAATTCCAATTCGTATTGCCATAGGACCAAAAGATATTGAAAAAAATCAGTTAGAGTTAGCCAGAAGAGATACTGAAGAAAAAATATTTATTAAACAAAATTTTGCTTTAGAAGAAGTAGAGAAAATTTTAAAAGAGATTCATGTTAATCTTTTTGAAAGGGCCAAAAAATTTCTTAAAGAAAACATTACAGAGGTTGATAGTTATGAAGATTTCAAAAATACAATTAATCAAAAAGGAGGTTTTGTATATGCATATTGGGATGGAACTACTGAAACTGAAGAAAAAATAAAAAAAGAAACTAAAGCTACTATCCGTTGTATTCCCTACAGTTCAAGTACAAAAGGAAAATGTGTGTTGACTGGAAAAGCATCAAGCCAAAAGGTTTACTTTGCAAAATCTTATTAGCGATAGTTTTATAATATCTATTTTTCGTAGATTTCGCGTTGCACAATAGAGTAATATATTTTACATTTGCATGCAAATTTATTGGCCCGTTCGTCTATCGGTTAGGACGCCAGGTTTTCATCCTGGAAAGAGGGGTTCGATTCCCCTACGGGCTACAAATATCTTTCTTAGCCCTTGCTACCATTAAGGGTTTGTTTTTTTACGGATGACTTTACGGATGGCTTAGCTAAAAGTAATATTTATGCACTCTTCAATAAATGTTAGTTTGACTTATTTAAGAGGGTTAGAAGTACCTGAATTTAAAGAGGAGGATATGCCGATGATATAGTTTCTATTTTTAGAGTGGAACACGAAATAACTTATGAAGAACTATCGCTTTGATGCGCAAAAAATATTCATTAGCATTTCGAGACCAATAATCACCACCCGTATAAAAATCATCTTCATCTTCATTAGGGTTTTTTTTTAACCAAGCCTTAACTTCGTGTTCAAATTTATCGCACCGAACATCATCACAAACATTAACGACCCAATCATATGTATCTTCTATAACCTCATGTAATGGCAAAGTGGGGTCTGGGTTAGACAGTGGGCCCATTAGATAATGGTGAGTGTTTAAATACCACCAATTTTTATATTTTTGACTGCTTTTTTTAAATTTATCTGAAGAAAGATATTTTTCAACTTTATCCCCATACTCTTTTAAAATGCCTTTTATAGCCAAATCAGCACCTTCTATTTCTTCTTTGGTATAGATGTCTTCAATTTTACGTGTTTTAGGTGGTATTTGTTTATCAAAATCCCCTGCTTTTTTGTACTCTGTGAGTTTTTGGTTTCTAGAGTGACCATCATTAACATCAATGCCCAATTTCTGAGAGTTCTCGAAAGCATTTGAATCTTTGACTATGAGGTACAATTTTTTAAGAAAAATAAAAACAATATATATTAACAGTATAATTAACAAGCCAATTATAACAATTGGAACAATTGTTTTTTGACTTAATTCGGGATTTTGAAGAAATAGTGAAATATCATTTTCTAGAAACCCTACAAGAATAAATACAAAACAGGCACCAACAAAAAATGGTATTAGACTAAAGTTTGAGCTAGAGTTAATTTTATCCTCTTCTTTGCTTTTTTGCTTAGATTTAGAGGAAATAAAATGTGGATTATCTTGAAAACCAAAGAGAAATCCTCCTGCGGCTGCATAGTCCTCTAAAATTTTTTTTTCTTTGGCAGTAAAATGGGAATCATCTTCGTCAAACAGGTTTTTTCGCCTATTTAAAATACTGAATATTTCTTTACTATTTCTGTACTTAGACCTTAATTCCTTTAATTTTATCTTCGCTTCATTAATATCTTTTTGCGAGCTTTTTTCTTTTCCTTCTTTTTTTAATTTATCAATTTCTTTTTTTAAGTTCTCAATCTCTTTTTTAATAGAGGAGGGGTCTGGAAGAGGTTTACTAGTCATAAAAACATAGCTTTGATTTAACTAAATAAATGTACAAAAATCTAAAAGTTTGTTCTCGTAATGGTTTATTTCTTTTTTCTATCAAAAGACATTAAACTAGCACTTAATTTTAATAGAAGATGAATAAAGCGAATAAAACAATCCAAAAAATAATGATAATAAAAATAAGAGCATATACGAAGAATCCCTCGTAACGAGATAAATACGTATAGTAAAAATTATCCCAATCAGAGATATATTTATAATCGTCCAAATCAGTTGATATTTTTTGCTTATTCCAGGATTCTCCTCTCCTAGCTCTACTTAGCAACTCAACAGTTAGTGTTTCATAAATAAATTGTGCTAGTGTGTTATACTGCTCGAATGATTCTGTACCTTTAAATTTTATTTTATTTTCATTTTCAACTGCATTAATCCAAGCCCCAATTTCTTGACCTATTGTCATAATTGTCCCTTGGGCCCCAGCAACTTCTTCGCTGCTATATTTTGAATAAAATTTTACAATTTCGGCTCTTGTTTCTTCTTTATTTTGAAATCTTCCAGATTTATTACCATCATGGAGTTTTTTGATAAATTTGAAATGTTTAGCATAAGAAGTGTTTAATAGCACAACACCTACTTCTTCGTCAAATTTTTTCTCGTAATCTGTCTTAGTTGAGGTAGATTTTTTATCAAGTTTTCCCAGCTTTTCAATTTCTATCTTCGCCATTTGGATACCTAAGAGAGAACCCCTTGCAGCACAGTAGTCATTGTGCATTTCGGTAGTAATATTTAGCTTTAATTCAGCAGCTTTTTTTATAACCTTTTCAAGCTCTTGAATTATTTCACTAAAAACTTTAATTCTTAATTCAACGCCATCCGGATAGAAACTGGTTTCTTCATTATTTTCATACTTCAGCATATATTCTTCTAGGTGTCCATTTGCCCAATAATTGTAGTCATCCATTTTAGCAATACCTTGCTTTACCATTTGAGCCTGGCCATCAGCTCTCATCTTTATTATATTCATCCATTGTTCATATGGATGTAAGTTTTTAAGCATTTGCTCAATTGCTTTTTTGTATTCTGTGTTTTTTTGGTTTCTAAGCATTTGAATCTTTGACTATGAGGTACAATTTTTTAAGAAAAATAAAATTAATCAAAATTCCATTTGCTAGGATTTACTTCTGCTTCTAATTTCTCCTCCAACATATCATCTAATTCGGAATAAAAGTCAATCCCTGTAAGTTTCTCAACTTTGTCTACTGAAACCACATAATCTTTTAATTGACCATTTATTTTTTGGTTCGGCATTAGAAAAGCAATCATCTTGTTTTCAGAAGGCATATAAATAAGTTTATAAAATTCTCTTGGGACAGAAACTCTGTTTTTAGATCCTATTTTTTTTAAATCGTTGTCATTTAGTACGCCAGCAGTGGTAATAAAAATTTCATTTTTTTTTGCCCAAGCACGCACCAGAGATTCAAGCTTTTTCCACCTCCCCCCATTAAAATCTTTTTTTTGAGGAGATATATTAGACATATATGCTGCTTCTCTGACTGATATTAAGTTCATTTTCATATCTGCAGCTGGGGCAAGATGACCTTTCTGATAGTAATCAACTTTAAATTTAATATCATCTTTATGAGCAGATTTAGATTCAAATGTCTTGTCTTGATAATAATTTCTATCAGTTTTAAATTTTTTTCCGTTTAATTTATTTATTGATACTCTTGTAGGATCAAGTCTATAATGAACCCATTCTGCTTGCTCATGCTTTTCAACATAGGACAAGGAATAATAGTTATGCTCAACAAGCTCACCTTTGGATTCTGGTAAGAATTTTAATTGACCTATGCATATAAATGGAATAAATAAAAGGATAAGTATTTTTTTCATTACTCAAATTTACAAAACCTCACTCTCTCTGGGTTTTTTTTGTACATTTATTTAGTTAAACCAATACAATGAAAAATCTAATAATTTTTTTATTAGTTGTTCCACTTATTTCTTTTAAGCAACAATCAGGAGAATATGAAAGTTGGGTCTATTTTGTTGCATTTCTGATTCTGCCCTTGTGGATTTTCTTTGCTATTTACGTAAATCTTCCATCAAAAAAAGAAAAGAAAAGAAAGAAAAATCTAGGTGAATTTAAAACCAACATTGTTTTTGTCACTTTTATTGAAAAAATGAAAGAAATCCCAGATTGGTATAAAATAATCCAAGCAAGAGGAAATGCACATTCAATGATGGTGGATGTTGGAATAAATGTTGATAACTATGATTATTGGGCAAATGCTCATAAAGAAGAATATATGATGAAATACAATGATGGAAACTTGGATGTTGAAGGTGTAAAATTAAGAATTGAAAAGTTTGGATATATAGCTTCTGAACTTGAAAAAGTTATTAAAAAAGCTGCTGAATTAAAATTGAACGCTACTCCTGAAATGCATAATGAATACCATGCCTCAAGAGCATCAGTATTAGCTGCAGAATATGCTTTAAAAGAAATGTCAAGTTAGTACTAATTACTCCATATTTAACTCCAAAAGAGATTAAAAATATTGAAGAGTGCGGCGAATGTCCAGAGCAACCTTTTAAAAATAAGCGTGACTTAGGGCAAAAGATTATGAATAATTTAGAAACTTAACAATTAATTATAAATCATTATTATCTTTAAGTATATAGATAAATAAAAATGGAATATATATTGTTATTTGCAGGGTTTGTGTTAGTAATCACCATTATTTTTGCTCTGATTGGAATGTTTGATCCCAAAATTAAGGCTGACAATGAAAAGTTATTAAGTGATGCTAAAAAAGAGAGGGATTTTTTAATTTCAGATGCAAAGAAAACAGGCAGAGAAATTATTGAAGATGCAAAAAACAAAACTGGTGAAAACTTCAAAGGAGGAAAAATATACACAGAAGAAAGTGAAATTCGTTCTCGAAAGTATTGGGAAAACATTACTCCCGAAGAAGTTCAAAAAACAAAAGAGGCTTTAAAAGAAGCGGTGAAAAAAATCAAAACAGATGAGAAAAGAAAAAACAATGATGAAGAAAGAGAAGGTATAACCCTAAAAGGGTTAATCTTTGATATAGGATTAAACAAAATGGTTAATGATTTTTCAAATGAAATATATGATGACAGGTACTTTGACTGTAATTTGATATTATTTACTGCTTGTAAAGAGGAATATTCATTTGTAAAGTATATAAGATCAAAAATGAAAGCTGGAAAGATTGCGAACCAAGAAGAAATGGATGTGATGATTAAAAATGAACTTAATAAGTATGATGTTGGAACACTAGGGGGTAAACAATATATGTTTGGTGAAACCACTAAAATGTTAGGTACTTTTTTAAATGAATATGATTCAAGTGGTGAAAAAGGATTTGATGGTTACGATGAACTGGAGCAATACCATTCTATTTCGGGAATTATCACTCAAATGATGCCAGCATTACTAACGGAAAAGATAATATCAGGTAAATAATTGATATGAGTAAGCGTTTTCCTTTTCGTCCTGATGAATTAAAAGAATTTGAAGAAAAGCTGTCTAGTTTGTCTGACCCAAGTGATGACCTGTATGATTATCCGTATTGGTATGGAATGGTAAAACAAAGAGCAGAAATAGATAAAGATAAAGATGTTAATTTAAAAGTACCTGAATTAATATGGGGTCATTGTGATGAGTACTCTAAAAGATTGATTGATGAGACTATTGAAAATAAAATTATTTTTTCAAAACCTAGAATTATTTGTTTTGGAAAAATAAATGATCTACTAGATTCATTATATGATGAGATGGTTCACAAATATCCAAAACAAATTGTTTTATTGACTAGACTAAGAAACGAGAGATACCATGCAAAGGCCTCTTTATATGGAGCTATTAAGTTTGCTGTAATAAGTGGTATAAAAAAGAGTGAGATTTTAAAATGGTACCCCAATTTTATAGATAATCAAGAGTTGATTATGGGCATAGATCCATTTCAAAAAATAAGAGATCAGATTAATCCTAATGAGGATTCTGGTGAAAGAACATATCAATTGTATGAGTTAGACGAAAAAGAAAAAAATGACCTTCCTTTTTGGTTTAGAGAGGGTAATTATATTAATTTTTATAAAGAAGGTAAAACTTTTACAGACAGTAAGTCAAATAAATCAATTGCCTTAAATAGCCTTGAAAGATCGATGTTCTCTTGTTTAACTGAGATTAAAGTTCTTCTTGATAAATTCCCCGAAAGCCATAAGAACTCATTATTTTATGTAAACATATATGAACAATCGGAGCTTATAAAACATTGGTTTAAGAATAATAATGAAGAAGCTTACTTGTTATTAATCAAGGATGAAGAAGAAGATAATGACAGTAATGAAACTGATTAAAATCCTGAACCTCGCAATTTTAATTTTTGTCCCGAATTATTTTTGTTAAAATCATAGAATCATAACTTACAGATAGGTGTACACAGGTACCCTTTTCCAACTGTCAAAAAGAACTATTAATTTGTAAATTAATTTTTGATTGAAAGAAAGAATTTGAAAATCTAAAAACATAATCAATGAACGAAGAAATTCTAAAACGTATTAGGTCTAATTATCCAGGAAAAGATTTGGTGGTTAATCAAAGCACACCTGTTTTATCGTTTGGTGACTTCCAGAAAGCTGAGGTGTTTACACTTGGGATTAATCCAAGCAACTTAGAATTTTTAGACAAGAAAGGTGAGCTCTTGAAAAATCAACTCAGAAGGCTTCAAACTTTAAGTTCATTGAAGTCTTCAGATTGCTCTTCACTATCTAAAGAGCAGTCCGTCAAAGTTTTCAAAGGTTGCATCGACTACTTCAACAGAAGGCCATACAATTGGTTTAATAAGTTCGGACCAATACTTGAAGCTATAGGATATTCTTTTTATTCCTCTCCTTTCGCGGCGCATGTTGACCTTGTTCAATGGGCAACAAAACAAAAATGGGGAAATATTTCAAAAGGAGAACAAAACATGCTCATTCAGGAAGGAAGGTCATTTTTAGAATATCAGCTACAATCTGAAAATGTGCACACTATACTACTAAATGGAAGAACAGTAATCAATGCTTTCCACGATTGGAGTGATGTGAAATTAGAATATTCATTACTGAACATACCAAAAGGAGGAGAACTAGTAACTGGGTTTTACGAAAATCGTATAAGGATAATAGGCTGGTCAGTTAACATTCAATCATCTTGGGGTGTGACTTCAGAAGACATCTCTAAACTCGCATTGATAGTAAAAGAAGTAATAAATAAATAATAATAGTGGGAAGTATAAAAAGTTAAAATCTGAGTCTGACTTTGCTCTATAATTTTAGATTCTCTAATAACTGAAGAAAATCCCAAATAGATATGTCTGAAAAAACGTTATTTTAGATATATGGATGCTGAAGCAAAAATTGGGTGGATAGTTTTTTTAGTAATTGTTCCGGATATTTCTTTTATTTTCTTTCCTTCGGTTTGGCTTGATATTGTTGGCGGTTTTGTAGGATTTATTGTTGTACTTTTTATAATTATTATGATTGCATCAAAGATGCAGGATGTTAGAATTAAAAAAGAATTTGATTCTACTTTGAAAAAAATTGATGCTAAGATAAAAAAAGAAGATTCCTTTAATAGAGCAAAATATCCTTTAAAAGAAATTAGAAAGAAAAAAACTACAGCAGAAAAAGCCGGGAAATTTATCCCATTTTCGGAAACAGACGAAAAAATGCTTCATACTATCTATCCAAAATTAAAAGGAATAGACTTTAGTAAAGTTAAGTTTGGTGCTTCTGGTAATAGTGCTGCAGAACTTTTTGCTTCTGATATTGATGGGGATTGGCATTTTGCACAATCTCAAATGATGATGATATTCAAAGCATTCTCTAAAGATAAATTTGAATCAGAGTTAAAATTATTACTTGACCAAAATGAAATAAATTTTGATAAGAAAATAGAAAAAACAGAATTTTTTGCTGAACATTGGAAAGGAGATGAGTTTCAGATAGAGCACCCTGTAATAGAAGGTGTTGATGTAATAATTATTACAAATGAAGATGTTTTACCTGTGGATTCTTTAAATTTAAAACAAACTGATTTAGCACCTAAAGTTAAACTGCCAAGTGGTTATGAGAATATTGGTATTGAAAATGTATATGACGGCTCAAAGTTTCTAAAGGCAAATCAAGGACAACTTTCATTAAATATTCCTTTATTATTCAATGATAATGATGACAGCTCTCCCTATATTCTTATAGGTATATCTACTTTAACTCTTGCTAAAAGAATTATTGATGAGATAATAGAAAAAAATCATGGCAAAGAGTATTTTAAAAAATTAGATGAAAAAAAGGGTTGGCAATATATATTTGCTAATAAGTTTTTTACAATAGGATTTTTATCAAAATATTATTGTGTAAGAATAAATATGCATAATCTAGTTGATATAAGTCATGAATATAGTATAACAGACGAATTTCCCGAAGAAACTAATAAGTTTCTGAAGGAAACTGACTTTGCAAATAAATTTGCAGACCTAATATTGAAAACCACATCAACTATAGCTAAAGAAAAAAACGATAAAAAGCAAGAGAAAAAAATTAAAAACTTTATAAAGACATTTAATAATGATTTATGGACGTTAAATCGCTTGTCTTGCGATCTAATTGAAAACAAAAAATATAACAGAGCTATAGAAATTTTAGAGAAAAAACTAAACAACAAAGAACCTTCCCATGCTTCATACTACGACACCTGTGCAATGGGATATTATTATTTAGGTGATTATCAAAATGCATTAGAACTACTAAATATTTCGATAGAATTAGATGATGGATATGGAGATAAACCTATGTATTCTCCAATTTATGAACATTACTACAACAGAGCAAGAGTTTATATTAAAATTAAAGACATTAATTCCGCAATATCTGATTTAAAAAAAGCTATTGAACTTAAAGAAGATTATTTGGAAGCCAAAACTCTACTAAAAAAAATACGGAATTAATTAAACATTTTCATTTAATCAATTCAAGCGTTCCTTTTTACGAATGGAATTCCATCGATGATAGATATATCAAAACCTATCCATCTAAAAAAACCCATGTGTAAGGTTATGTGTAAGGTTCAAATGTATAAATAAGATTAAAAACAATAAAATAAATAAAAAGACCTAGTAAATTAGTAGTATTTAAAAGGTTTTAATTAAAATTTATATAAAGGTTATAGTCCCCTACGGGCTACAAATATCTCTCTTAAGCCCGATAAATACTAAGTGTTTTTTTATTGTAAGATTATGTCTAAGGTCTAGCTAAAAGTTATAAGTGGGATAGGCAGAGATGCCTAGTTGTAAGGCGATATAGAATAACTAAAACTTAAGTTATCAGCTTTAATTTGATATTTTTTACGTGGTTTTCTTCCCCAACTATTGTCACCACCAACACCCATTTGTTTGTAGTCTACATTTAGATTAATTAAAGGCCTTTCAACAATATCCGTTGTGTGCATTATTGGCCTTTTTAGGTCTGTGGCTTGTTTTCGGTATTTTACATTTCCTCCATCAAAATCATCATTCAATTGATGATGGGCACTGAATTCAAAAGTTTTTTCCGTTTCTATTATAATTCCTTTTCCTTCAGAATCTGAAAATATCAACCACCTTGTATCAGTTCTATTCCCATTTTCTTGAGGTCTAATATAAGGGTAATATAATTCTGAAACTTTAGCCTCATATATTCCAACTAAAGAAGATGTTTTTCTATCCTGATAGTTTTCATGAGGTCCTCTGCCATACCATTTAACATTGCTGTATTTTTTGTTGATTATGAAGTTTGTTCCAAATTTGGGTAGCATAGGTAAATTACTTGAAATGTCTGACAATGTAGTGGTAACATTAATTTTGCCATCAGAACTAATAGTGTACTTTATTTCTATCGATCCATCAATATCTGGAATTAAATATTTTGATTTTACTTCAACTCCTTCTTCTTGGTAATTTTTAACTTGTAATGTTTTTAAAATTTGATTCTTGGAGGCCTTTTTCCACACATTTAGAATTGATGACATATTATATCCATAGTCATTATCATTGGGAGATCGCCAAAAGTTTGCTTTAATTCCATCTAATAGTATGTTTTGTTTTCCGTAATTAATCTCCTGTAATTCTCCATTTTTTTTATTAAATGAAATTTTAAAATTTTTTCCGATTAGATCTATACTCTTTTCATTTTCAAAGACTTTTATTTTGCCTTTGTAATTTTTATTTCCTTTATTTTTTAAATGTCCACCTAAATAAAATTGTTCGTAAGCTACTGTGTAGTCCTTTGGAACTAACATATAATTATTTTTTCTTCTCGCATAAATATTTAGATAAGTTTCTCCATCCTGAATAATCTCTGGTATATTAATTTTTACTTTTTTCGATTCATGTGGTTCTATATCTATTTTATTTATTTTACCCTCTGAAATTCTATATCCGTCACTTAAAAGCTCCCACTGAAAATAAAATTCGTTTAAATTTTTAAAATCAAAATTGTTTAAAATCAAAATCTCTTTTGTTTCAATATTTGATAATTTAAACTTTATATTTTGATATACTTTCTTTACCTCTTTCAAAGAAGGGTGGCTTGATCTATCTGGATTGACTAGGCCATTGTTACAAAAATTCAAATCATTTTGAAAATTCTCACCACCCAAATCGCCTCCATAAGCCCAGTAAGGTTGACCTATTTCATTGGAGGTTAAAAGTCCTTGGTCTACCCAATCCCAAATAAAACCACCTTGCATTACATGGTAAGATTCTATTAAATCCCAATAGTCTTGAAGATTTCCTACACTGTTCCCCATTGCGTGAGCATATTCGCAAAGAATTAAGGGTCGAGTAGGATTTTTTTCTGCATATGTCTTCATCTCTTCAATAGTATGATACATGGGGGCAAAAATATCTGTATTAGAATATTCTTTTGCATCTTCATATTGAACTGGTCTAGAATTGTCATTATTTTTAATCCAGTTGTAGGTTTTGAAAAAATTCTCACCATTTCCAGCTTCATTTCCTAAAGACCAAATAACTATTGATGGAAAATTTTTATCCCTTTCATACATACGTATAGTTCTATCAAGATGCATTTTCTCCCATTCTTTCAAATATCCTGGATGAATAGATTTCCTGTCTGGGTTATTTTCAATATCATAAGTAGTTCCCATTCCATGTGTTTCGATATTTGCCTCATCAATAACATAAAAACCATATTTATCACACATTTTATAAAAAAAACGGATTCTTTGGATAGTGACTACACCTAATTGAATTAATGTTATTTTTTTTCATTAATTGTAAATCCTTTAAAAGAAGATCTCTTGAAACTACATGACCGTCTCTCTCGTGATGATCGTGAAGGTTCACACCTTTCATTAGGATAGGTTTTCCATTTACAAGAAATTGACTATTCTCAATTTTTAAATTTCTAAAACCAATACGTGAGTTTATTACTTGATTTTCTTCTCCCTCGAGCTCTATCAAAAGGTCATACAAATTTGGGGTTTCAGCATTCCAATTTTTTACATCTTTGATTATTGTTTTGAAAGAAACTGCATTCATACCAACTTTTAATTGGTTTTGCTTTTCACTTTTGTAAACCTCTTTTCCATTGTCAATTATTCTAATTGTTGTTTTACGTGACTTTGTTTTGGGTGTGTTATTAAATATTTTTAATTCCAATTTAAAATCACCATCTCTGTATTTATTTACTAAATCACTTTTTACTTTATAATCTTTTATTGAAATTTTATTTTGTGCAATTAAATACACGTCTCTCTCAATACCTGACAGTCTCCAGAAATCTTGATCCTCCATGTAGCTTGCATCGGACCATCTCATAATTTGAATAGAAAGCTTGTTTTCCCCCTTAACTAAATAATCTGTAATATTGAATTCAACCGGAGTTTTACTCCCTTCATTATAACCAATTTCATGACCATTCAACCAAACGTACATAGCACCACTTACACCACCAAAATGAAGATAAATATCTTTATCCTCCCACTTAGTTGGGATGTTAAATAGTTTTATGAATGATCCATTATTATTGATTTCATGAGGAATAAATGGAGGGTTTTCAGGGAACATATATTTTATATTTGTGTAAAATGGAATTCCGTAACCTTTGAGCTCCCAATTCGAAGGCACATCAATTAAATCCCAATTAGAAAAATCATATCCATCTTTAAAAAACGTTTTTGGTCTCGATTTCACATCTTTTGCATAAAAAAAATGCCATTTACCATTTAAAGATTTATAATAAGAGGATTTTTCCCAACTTTCACTATTAATAGCATTTTTTGAAGTTTTGTAAC
>CACJHA010000029.1 GCA_902593075.1 uncultured Bacteroidota bacterium | reverse complement strand
TAAAAAAGAAAAAGAATATTTTAGAAAAATTTTCAAAAAAATTCATCTTCACCCCATGATTAAAGAATATTTTTCAAAAAGTTATGTGTCAATTAACGAAAAAAGTGTACTTCTGCCCGGTAGAAATACTCTAAGGCCGGATCGCATTTCTTATAATGATAAAACATGCGTTGTAATTGATTATAAAACAGGTTTTAAAAAAGAAAAAGATAATCTTCAAGTAATTGAATATATGAAATACATAAAGAAAATTTTAAAAAAACAAACTTTAGGTTTTATTGTTTATATACATCAGAATAAGTTGTCAGTTAAACAAATTGATTTTTCAAACTAATTAAAATTTAAATTAAAATATTTTGAAAACATTTTTAAATGAATCTATTGTAAGAATTTTAAAAGAGAATAAGGACTTAAGTAAGATTACCGTAATACTTCCTACTCAAAGATTGTGTTCGATATTTATTAGCTTATTAAGTAAAGAAATAAATTCCCCGCGATTTTCTCCAAATGTCTATTCTATAAAAGATTTTATAGCTGATTTGTCTGATTTAAGTAAGGCTTCCAAAGCTGAAGAATACTTATATCTTTACAAAGTTTATAAGGAGGTTTTTAAAAATAATCAAACTGAAGATTTTGAAAATTTTATTAAATGGGCTCCTACATTAATTTCCGATTTCAATAAAATTGACACCAACATCATTGATTCTAAATTAATCTTTAAAGACCTCTATGAGTATCAAAAAATGGAGGATCTGTTTGAAAATAATTCAGATGGAAATGATTTAAGCTTTTGGAATTTAATTCACAAACTTCATCAAGAGTTTTCTAAAATTTTACTTGCTAAAAGAATAGGTACTACTGGAATTTTGCATCGTGAGGCAGTAAAAAATTTTAAAAATTATATTAAAAGTAAAAATCATTTTTATTATATGATTGGTTTTAATGCTCTTAATAATTCAGAAAAACTAATTTTTCAAACATTATTGGATACTAAAAAAGGTTCTGTTTTTTGGGATCTTGATAAATATTTTTTTGATAAAGATTCACATTCAGCCGCCAAGTTCATAAAAGAATATCAAAGAGAATGGAATTATTATAAAAAAAAGCCTTTTATTTTTGATGCTAACAATTACATTCAAAACAAGAAAATTAAAGCCATATCAACCAATACAGATTATGAACAAGCTTTAAAAGTTTCTGAAATAACAAGGAACCTAAGTAATAATACTGTAATCGTTTTAGGTAATGAAGGAATCTTATCGCCACTTTTATCCAACTTAAATTTTACGGATAAAAAGTGGAATGTTACAATGGGATACAAATTAACACAGCTACCAATTATAAGGTTTTTTTTGTCATATTTTAAGTTACATTCTAGTTTCGCAAACAATAATTTTAAAACCACCTCTTTGTCTCAAATAATTGATAATCCATTTTCTAAAAATTTCATTTTCAAAAATGAAATTGATAAAATAGAAAATTTAAATAGAATTTTATTTCCCACCTTCGATGAAATTAGTTATATAAAAATTAAGAATTTGTTTAACACTGAAATATTACTTAAAGTTTTTTGTCCAAAAGAAGATATTTTCAAATGTCTTGAAGACTCAATTTCGATTTTAAGTTTTATAAGAAAAAATAAAAGTTTAGATGAATTCAATATTTCAGTATCAGATATCTTGTTAGACACATTTCAAGAAATGATGATCGAATCCGAAACCAATCATTTCAAATTTCCAAAAGATGCATTGTATTATGTTATGAATGAGTTACTTAAAACTAAAAAACTTGACTTTAAAGGAGATAAAATGAATGGTATTCAAATTATGGGGATTTTACAAACTAGAGCACTTGACTTTGAAAATGTAATTATCACTCATGTCAATGAAGGTATTTTTCCTCAAAACAAACGTGATGACAGTTTTTTGCCTTTTAGTATAAGAAAAGCCTACGGAATTCCAACTTTTCTAGAGAAAGATTCGATAAACTCCTATCATTTTTTTAGAATTCTTCAAAGGGCTAAAAATATTTTTCTTCTAAATAATGGATCTACAGGGGTTGGATTTTTAAGTGAAAAAAGTAGATATATAAGACAAATTTCATTTTCAAAAATTCCATCTCACAATTTTCAGGAAGTAATTTTAAATCAAAATATTAAAAACACAGTTATCAAGGAACCAAGTATTGAAAAAACAAATGAAATAATTCAAAAATTAAAATCTATTTCAAGAAATGGGTTTTCAGCTACTTCGCTTTCTAAATATTTAAATAATCCAATTGACTTCTATAACAAGTATATTTTAGAAATTCCTGATTATATCCCACAAACTAACACTTTAAATAATCTGGAAAGAGGAATACTTATTCATAAGACTTTAGAAGAACTCTACACTCCATATTTAAAAAAGGAAATGAAAATTTCATATTATGACAAAATTTTAAAAAAAATTAAATCTACGCTACTGTATTACTTCAAAAAATATTATGGTGATAAATATGACTTAACTGGTGAGAATTTTTTAATTATTTCTGCATATCAGAGAGCAATTAGACTTCTAATAAATAAAGAAAAAAAATTAGTTAAAAATAACAATCGAATTGTCATCTTAGATATTGAAAAGGAATTTAAAGTAAATTTAAATTTAAAAAATGAAGTTTTTTTAAAGGGTAAAATTGATAGGATAGATAAATTTAATGACAGGGTTAGAGTCATAGATTATAAGACTGGTTATATGGACCCTAGAAATTTAATATATACAACTGATTTTGAGAACTTCAAAGGAGATTACAAATTAAATAATCAATTTCAACTCTTGCTCTATTTGTTAGCCTTAAAAATTGAGGGGGAAAGAGTTGAAGATTTGCAAGCGGGAGTCATTTCATTGAAATCTCCTTTAAAAGGAATTATCCCCTTAAAAAATAAAGGTGAAAACTCACTAGATCTTAATGTTTTAAAAGAGGTTCAGCAATTTTTAAAGTCAGTTATTTTAGAAATCTTTGACAAAAAAAAGTCTTTTGTATCTTTGGAGTATAATTCAATTGAAGTAAATAAATGTCTAATAAAGAAAAAGGGGTAAAAAAAGAAAAAGTAAATTGGTTTTTGCAACTAATTACTATAGGAGACCGATTTTCTTGGCGTGATTTTTATGATAAGTTAAAAGAAGGTATTGTCAATTTTTCAATAGTTTTTTTTGGAGTGCTTCTGTCCTTTGGAGTTGAACAAAAGGGTATGAGAGACGACGAAAGAGATGACGGTATTGAGAATTTGTATAAGTTGAGAGATGAAATAGAGGAAATGATTGAATATACACAAGTATATTCAGAAGAACTTGATTGGGTTGTAGCAATGTTTACTAAACAATTTTTAAAATGGGAGAAAGACAACGATTCCGTATTTATAGATTGGTGGGATGATCCGGAAGATAAAGAATATGGTGGGTTTTATTTTGCACCTATGGCACAATATGTACAGAGAAATCCATTTAGTCCCCCAAGAACCACCTTTGAGGCAATAAAACTTGATGGAACATTTAGGCTTTTACCTGATATAGTTGGAAGAAGAATGACAGATGCATATGATGGACAAGATATAAATTATCTTATTGAAAATACAGGGAAAAATGGCATCGAACACAGGTATGTAAATCAATTTATTGACAGAGTTGCATCAAAATGGGTTTATGACCTCCCTCCATTTGATCTCAATGATAACCGATTTTGGATTAAAAACAGAAAATATATTCAATCAGATAAATTTATAAGATACAATCTATTTAAGCGAGTTGAAATGTGGGAACTTGAGGTAAAAGTACAGGTTGACTTATATAAAGAATTTCTTGATGGAAGTTACAGGATGCTTGACTCGGTGATTGCCGCTAGAGAAAGAGAATACAAAATTGTTTATTGGGTCCTTAATCCTCAAACTTAAGCATCAAATTAAATCTGAAACAATTTTACCAGATATTATCGAGGGCGGTACACCTGGACCAGGTACAGTTAGTTGTCCAGTAAAATAGAGATTTTTAACTTTTTTACTTATCATTTTTGGTCTAAGAAATGCAGTTTGTTTTAAGGTATTTGCCAGACCGTAGGCATTTCCTTTGTATGAGTTGTATTCTTTTTCAAAATCTATGACACAGAAAGATTTTTTAAAAAGAACATGGTCTCTTATAGATTGATTTGTCAGTTTTTCAAGTCTTTTAATTATAATCTCAAAATATTTTTCTCTTGTCTTGTCAGAGTCAACAATTCCCGGTGCTATAGGAATTAAAAAAAAACACGCTTCCTTACCATTTGGTGCCATTGAAGGATCTGTAATAGAAGGGAAATTACCATAAAAAAGTGGTTTTGAAGGCCACTTTGGATTATCATATATTTCACTTGCATGAAGTTCGAAGTCAACATCAAAAAAAAGCGTATGGTGGGATACTTTTTCTATTTTCTTGTTAAGTCCTACAAAAAACAGCAAGCTCGATGGAGCAAAAATTTTTCTTTCCCAATAACTCTCGTTATAAGATCTAAATTTTTTTTCTAATAGACCCTCGGTATGATGATAATCAGCACCACTAACAATGACATCACAATACTTTTTTTCACCATTAACAACTATCCCAATAGCAGATTTTCGATTTACTATAATTTTTTCTACATTTTGGTTTGTTTTAAATGAAACTCCAATTTCTTCTGCTAATTTTTTCATTCCTTTAATTACACTGTACATTCCCTTTTTTGGATGCCATGTACCAAGTCCAAAATCTGCATGATTCATGAAGTTATAAAAGGCAGGTGTATTAGAGGGTTTTGCACCTAAA
Source organism: uncultured Bacteroidota bacterium (assembly GCA_902593075.1). Lineage (GTDB taxonomy): Bacteria > Bacteroidota > Bacteroidia > Flavobacteriales > Flavobacteriaceae > TMED96. Next base: position 10,140 of record CACJHA010000029.1, on the reverse strand, counting down.
AAAAGGACTGGAAATTGTAAAATTTGAGATAGTTTCTCATTTTTAAAATACTTTTCTACTTCTTTTTTTATATTGGTCAAAAAGTACTTTAATCTTACAATAGTTTTTTTATTAACTAACTCTAGGGGGGAAATCCCTGGTTTATAAACCATATCTTTAACGGCTATTTCGTAGTGTTTTTCCGCTTTTTCCATAAAAGTTTTTAAAACAACTCCACTACCTGGTTCAATCCTATCAAATTCTTTACATATCTTTTCTAATGAATCACCAATTTTTACAGAATCAAGCGTATTGAAATAAACCTCGTAGGCTGGATTTAATTTTTCCAACTTATAATAGTCGCTTACTTTTTTACCAAAGTCGTTGAAGTAATTTTCAAAGACATCTGGCATCCAGTACCAAGATGGACCAATATCAAAAGTGAAACCATCCCTTTTGAATTGTCTAGCTCTACCTCCTATACTTGAATTTTTCTCAAAAACTGTGACTTTATAACCTTTTTTAGCAAGATAAGTTGATGCTGAAATAGAGGAAAAACCAGAACCAATTATAAAAATATTCTTCATAAAAAAACAAAAATATAGTTATTAATCCCCTTTTCTTTTAAGTCTCTCTTTGTAAATTTCCTCAACAAAAGATGCACTTATTACCCCAGTAGGTATTGCAACAACACCTATTCCAACAAGTGAAATTATAGTGGCAAAAATTTTACCACCCACAGTTATTGGGTATACATCACCATAACCAACAGTTGCAAGCGATATTGTGGCCCACCAAACAGACTCAGTAATACTTGAAAATTTATCTGGTTGAGCTTCATTTTCTAGATAATAAATTGCAGAGGCTGAAAAAAGAATTGTAAGAGCAGACAAAAACAAAGTAAACAATAGCTGTTCCTTTACAGAAACAAGGGCTTTAGTAAATAGTTTTAAAGAATTACTGTCTCTTCCAAATTTAAAAATTCTTGTTAATCTAAAAAGTCTCAAAATTCTCAAAAATCTTCCATCAAGATTGATAAACTGATTCAAATAAAAAGGTAAAATAGAAATCAAATCAATTAAACCAAAAAAGCTAAAAATATAGTTTATTGCCCCTTTTGTTCCATTATTGACATAAGAGTATGATATTCTATATAAATACTCAAAAGAAAAAATAGCAATTGATATGAGTTCAAAGAAATAAAAAAAATCCCCGTATGATTCCCGAATACTTTGATGAGATTCAAAAATCATTGCAGTAACATTTAAGAAAATTAAAATGTATATGAATCTATCAATAAATAGGTGGACTTTTTTCACAAGTTATTTTTTTATCATGTCTCTAATGATGAAAAAACAAACCACAATAGTTGTAAACAAGACAAAATAAGCAACAAATCCTGGAGTCATAAAAAAAGTTTTTTCAAAAATAATCAAATCTATTGAATATGTATGCAATTAGAAGAAGGAGTATTGTCTAGAAAAAAAATAAGTTTTTAGAATAATCATAATAGGAAAACCAAATTTGTTTATTTTTTTTTTAATATATTTAAACAGTTTAATTCAATTTGATTTCAAACGCCTTTGTTTTCTTCAAGAGTCAATTTCTAAAATCCTAATAGCAGAGGCGTTTAAATTTATAGTTTTTACACTCTCAATCATAATTTTAACTTATCGGTAACTTCATACCTTTTTCTCTTTTTAAATTATGTTTGGCTTGTAATGGGCAACGTAGTTAACTTCTATATTTTTAAATTTCAAAAAAATAAATTCTGGGCTTTTTCCCAAATGGGAACTTACAAACAATACTTAAAAAATGTAAAAGGACTTAAGTTTTATAGATTACTTGGAACAGGTGGGAGTAGCGGGTTTGGTTTATATCCAGATTTTAAAACCTATTGTTTTTTATCGGTTTGGGAAAATAATAATGATGCAAATTATTTTATAAGAAAAAATGAATTTCTCTTAAAATATTTAAAAAAAGCAGATGAAATTCGCCTATTATGTTTAACTCCCTTTCAATCTACAGGAAAATGGGCTGGTATAAATCCTTTCTCGAATAATCTTGATGTTCCAAAAACAAAAAATCTTAAAATAGCCATTTTAACTAGAGCTAGGATTTCTCCAATTAAACTATTTAGATTTTGGAGAAGTATTCCAAAAGCAAGCCGTGAAATATCTAACGCTAAAGGTGTATTTTTTTACAAGGGTATTGGTGAAATTCCCTTTCTAGAGCAAGCTACTATAAGTTTATGGCATACAATCGAAGATGTTAAAGAATTTGCATATAAAAGCGATGTTCACAAAAACATCATTAGAAAAACAAAAAGTGAAAGTTGGTATTTAGAAGAGCTGTTTTGCCGTTTTTATGTTGATAAAGATTATTGTTTAAAATGATGAAAAAAAAGGTAGGTATAATAGGCTCTGGCGTTTCAGGTCTGTCAGCATCGATTCGCTTATCAAATATGGGATATGAAGTTCATGTATTTGAAGCAAATGAGTACCCAGGGGGAAAGTTAACATCTTTTAAACTTGGTAATTATCGCTTCGATGCAGGCCCACCACTGTTTACAATGCCTGAGTACATTGATGAATTATTTCATTTGTTTAACGAAAATCCTAGAGATTTTTTTAACTACAAAAAAAAAGAAATTATTTGTAAATATTTTTGGCAAGATGGTAAAAAACTTATTGCTTACGCAGATAAAGATAAATTTTTTGATGAAGTAAACTCAGAATTTGGCGTAAGCAATAAAATCCTAAAAAAATACTTAAATAAAGCAAAAAAAAAATACGATTTAACCTCAGATTTATTTTTAAAAAAATCGCTCCATAAACTAGATACTTTTTTGACAGTAAAAACAATAAAGGCCTTATCAAAGTTATCAATTTTTGAAATTGGAAAAACTTTATCTGAGGTAAATGAAAAGTCTCTCAAAGAACCACATTTAATTCAATTTTATAATAGATACGCTACTTATAATGGTTCATCTCCTTACTCTACACCAGGGATAATGACTGTTATTCAACACTTGGAATCTCATTATGGAACATACATTCCCGACGGGGGAATGCACAGTATAACAAAAAGTTTATATGAACTAGCTAAGAGACAAGGCGTCATTTTTAACTTTAATAAGTTTGTAAGTGAAATAATTTTAAAAGAAAATAGAGCTACAGGATTGGTTGTGGATGGTAGAAACTTATTTTTTGATAGGGTAATATCAAATATGGATGTCTACCCCACCTATGAAAAATTGCTTCCAAAAAGAAAACTTCCAAGAAACATAAAATATCAGGAAAGGTCGAGCTCAGCTATTATATTCTATTGGGGGATATCCAAAAAATTTGATAATTTGGATTTACATAACGTTTTTTTTTCAAAAGATTATCGTAAAGAATTTGATTCAATTTTTAACCAAAAAAGTGTTTATGGTGACCCGACAATATATGTTAACATCACTTCTAAAGAAATTCCGACAGACTCTCCTGAAAACTGTGAAAATTGGTTTGTTATGATTAATACTTGTGAAGATAACGGGCAAAATTGGGATTTAGAAGTTAAGAAGTTAAGAAAAATAGTTCTCGAAAGACTTGAGAGTATGTTAGGTGAGTCAGTAGCCCCTTTCATTGAAGAAGAAAAAATATTTACACCAAAGACTATAGAAGAGAGGACAAAATCTCACAAAGGATCATTATATGGTACATCAAGCAATGGTCTTTTTTCAGCTTTTTTGAGACATCCAAATTTCTCAAGAAAAATTAAAAATCTCTATTTTTGTGGAGGAAGTGTTCACCCTGGTGGAGGTATTCCACTTTGTTTACTATCCGCTAAAATAACGACTGAGCTAATTAATAAAAATTGAATCTAAAAAAACACAAAATATCAAGTAATTTAATTTGCATTCTTATTATTTGGGTTTTTCATCTGTCTGGTATCATCGGAATTTTATATGGAAATTCTGAAAGGTTTATATCTCTAACCCCTCTCAATTTATCTGTTTCATTTTTTCTTCTAGTTTATATTAATAAAAGTCGTTTTAAAACAATAGTATTTATATTTTCCTGCTTTTTCACTGGTATGATTTGTGAAATCTTGGGAGTAAATCTTGGAATTATTTTTGGAGATTATGAATATGGAGGAGCATTGGGCTACAAGGTTTTTGATGTGCCATTATTAATTGGAGCTAATTGGGCAATATTAACTGTTTCATGCTCAGCTTTATCTGCAACTTTATTTGATTCAGTAATCAATAAAATAATAATGGGAGTTTTTCTTATGGTAATGCTAGATGCTGTTATTGAGCCCATCGCTCCCATATTAGATTTTTGGGAATTTGATGGAGGGAAGGCACCTTTAAAGAATTATTTAGGATGGATTATTGTAGCCTTTCCGTTAAATTGTATATACCACGCCTTAAATATAAAAGTTAATGGAACTTTCACACATCATCTATATGTTCTAAACATCTTATTTTTTTCTATACTTTTACTTCAATTAAATACACTAAAAAATTTAATATAACGAGCTTGAAATATTTATATTCTATTTTTTTGATTTTTACTTTTTCTTGTCAAAACTCTGAGGTTTCAAACAATAAAAAAAATATTTCTAAAAATGATAAAATTTTTTTAAATAAAAATTTTCAAATATATATTCCGGAAAAAAACTCTTTTGGAGACTCAATAATTAATTCAATTTCTGAGTTAAGAGATCTAAAAACTTCGATTGAAGATTTAACGAAACTAAATCCAAACGGCATAGAATCTTTTTTAGATGAAACATTAATCAAATGTAACAATTTATTAAACCTAAAAAATAATAACTTTATTTCTAGACCTGAAATTAAAGGGAGATTAAAAGTTTTGAAAACAAATATTTTGAAATGTAAATTCAATAATCATCAAAATGACAATAAGAATTTAAATAAAAATCTTAAAAACTTGTTTTTAAGTTATAATATTTTATTTGAAAGGCTGGAAGATTTCAGGTAGAGGTTAGAATAAATCATCAATTATTCAAAAACATTTTCTCTTTTACCCCAAGACTATAAGATTTATTTGCTTTAATACTTTCAGAGATTTTTTTTAAATGTTTTTTGTATGTATCAGTTCTATTTTTTTCGCTATCAATTTTAATAAGCTTAAGAAGAATTTCTTTTAGTTCTATATCTTTTTTCAAATTTTTGAAAAATAAATCTTTCTTTTCTCTTTCAATTTTTGTTGACATAAACTGTTTTATATCAGGTCTTTTAAGAATTACATCTCCTACTTCAATTCCAATTTCGGATAATATGTTAGATACAGTAAAAAACATATTATTTCTTATAATTGCCTGATGGTTAAAAAAACGATTAAAAGATGGGTGATAATGACTATCTGCAGAATTTAAATATGATAATTTAGTTTCCCTGTAACTATTTAAAAGCTTTTCAAGTAAAAAGCGAATATTTTTATCTATACTCATTATAAACTAATTTACATCATATATAAAGGTATTTGGAATTGCTATAAAAATATATTTCAACAAGTTTTCAACTTTTTTATTTATGATTACAAATAAGGTAATCTAAAATATTTTAGATGCAATTCTAAATGTATTTGTGTGAGCTTCTAAAATAATTTTTAAATCTTCTGAATAACCACCCCCCATACTGCATTGAAGAGGTATTTCATCTTCGAAACATTTTTTAAGTACAATTTCATCCCTTAACTTACATCCTTCTAGTGTCATACTTAATCTACCAAGTTTATCTGTATCTAAAATGTCAACTCCTGATAAATAAAAAACAAATTCAGGTTTTATTTTGTCAAATAGTATATTCAATTCTTCATTAAGAATATTTAGGTATTCTTTATCTTCAGTTTCATCTAAAAGTTCAATATCTAAATCACTTTTCATTTTTTGAAAAGGATAATTTTTTTTTCCGTGCATAGAAAAAGTAAATACTTTATTGTTATTTCTAAAAATTTCTGCAGTACCATTTCCTTGATGAACATCTAAATCAATAATTAATATTTTATTTATGTTAAAATTATTTATCAAATGTTGAGCTGCAATTGCTTGGTCGTTCAATAAGCAAAATGCTTCTCCTCTGTTGCTAAAAGCATGATGAGTCCCCCCAGCTATATTCAATGATATACCATTATCTAATGCCTTTATACAACATTCAAGAGTCCCACCCGCTATAGTCATCTCTCTATTGATTAGTTCTTCATTGAAAGGGAAACCAATTCTCCTAATTTCACTTTTATTTAAAGAAAGTTTAAGTAATTTTTTAACGTAATTTTTGTCGTGAACTTTTTCAATAATTTTTTTGTCTAATTTTTTTGGTGTGAAAAAGTTTTCGTTTGAAAATATACCTTCATAAATAAGTTGTTCTTTAAGCAAAGGATATTTGTCCATTGGAAAGCGGTGATCTTTTGGTAGTTTTAATTGATAACAAGGGTGATATGCAACAAAAATCATTTTTTTTGATTAAAAATTGCACTAAATAAAGAAAATTCTATTTTTTATTTTTTTCTAATTTTTGGTATTGTTTATAAATTTCTCTGTCTTCAATCTTTTCAAAAAGGAAAGATTCTTTATTTATTTTGTGTCCAGATTTAATGATATTGAAATTAAGTATTTCTTCCCATTTAATTTGTTTTTCAATTCCTAGAATACCTTTAAGTTTTAATGAAGTAAAGGGAAGAAAAGGTTCACTTAAATAAGCGAGAGCAGCAACTAGTTGAATTGATATAAACAGTATTGTTTTTGTTCTGTCAGGGTTATTTTTAATTTGTTTCCAAGGCTCATTATCAGCAAGATATTTGTTACCAATTCTCGCGATATTGATCATCTCAGAACTTGATTCTCTAAATCTAAATTTTTTTAAAGTTAAACTAATCTTATTTCTTGTAAGTTTGACAGAATTAATTATTTCTTCATCTTCCTTTGTGTAAACTTCTGGCGTTGGGATTTTACCCATATAATATTTGTTTATAAGGACTATCACTCTGTTTACATAATTACCGTAAATGGCCACTAGTTCATTATTGTTTTTAGCTTGAAAATCTTTCCAAGTAAAATCACTGTCCTTAGTTTCAGGCATATTGGAAATTAAGACGTACCTCATTACATCCTCTTTATTTGGAAAATCCTCTAAATATTCATGAATCCAAACCGCCCAATTTTTAGAGGTTGATATCTTTTCTCCTTCAAGGTTTAAAAATTCGTTTGCAGGAACATTTTTAGGTAGTATATATTCTCCATGAGCTTTAAGCATTGAGGGGAAAATAATGCAATGAAAAACAATATTATCTTTTCCAATAAAGTGTACAAGTTCGGTTTCTTCATTTTTCCAGTAATCTTCCCAATTTTTATTGTTTTCAAAAGCCCACTCTTTTGTTGAAGAAATGTATCCAATTGGAGCATCAAACCACACGTATAAAACCTTTCCTTCGGCTTCATTAGTTGGAACTGGGATGCCCCAATCTAAATCTCTAGTTACGGCTCTTGGTTTTAGGCCATCATCAACCCAAGACTTTACTTGTCCGTAAACATTTGCTTTCCAGTCATTCTTATGTTTATCTAATATCCAATCTTTAATAAAATTTTCATATTTATCCAGAGGTAAATACCAATGTTTAGTTTTTTTTAAAATGGGTTTCTTTCCAGATAGAGTAGATTTAGGATTAATTAGATCAATTGCATTTAGTGAGCTACCGCATTTTTCACATTGGTCACCGTATGCTTCTTTAAATGAACATATGGGACAAGTCCCTGTAACAAATCTATCTGCAAGAAATTTATTTGAAATTTTATCAAAAAGTTGATCAGAAGTCATTTCTATAAATTTTTTGTTTGAATTTAATTTTTTGAAAAACTCTGAAGCAGTATCATAATGAATTTGTCTTGATGTTCTAGAGTAATTATCAAAGGAAATTCCAAATTTTTCGAAAGATTCTCTAATAATTTTATCGTATTTGTCTATAATTGATTTAGGAGTTGTTGCCTCCTTAGATGCTTTAATCGAAATAGCAACCCCATGTTCATCACTTCCACAAATAAATACAACATCTTTACCACAGAGCCTTAGGTATCTTGCGTAAATATCGGCAGGTATATAAACTCCTGACAAATGACCAATATGAATAGGTCCATTAGTATAAGGTAAAGCTGCTGTTATTGTGTAGCGCTTCATTTAAAGATGGATTTTTACACAAAAATAAGATTTATAAACCCAAATTTATTCAAATATGAAACAATAATTATTTTAAAAACATGTTATATACATAACATAGTGTGAAATAAAAATATGAAAACTATTTCTTCTGTAGTTGAAAACTACATTAAAAATAAACCATTTTTGTCAACTGCTCTGTCTGAAGGAATTATAAATCTAACCTCTTTATCAAGAAAGATAAAACCTGAAATTGAGTTAGTACTTAAAAAACAAATCAGAAGTGGAGCAATTGTAATGGCTTTAAAGAGAATTTCAAACAGTTTAGAATTTGTGTCCACTCACAAAATTCTAAAAATATTAAAAAATATCGGTGATATTACGGTAAGGTCCAATTTGATAGATTATAGTTTTAAAGTTTCAGATTCTTTATTGTCTTGTCAAGCAAAATTTTTGTCGGAAATTGATAATCGTCAATTATTTTTCTACACTTCATCTAGAGGAGTTACTGAGTCAAATATCATTATTAGTAATGAAATGAAAGAAAAGATGGAGACTTATTTTAAAAAAGAGATTTTAATTAAAAAAACAGATAATTTATCCTCAATTTCAATTAAGTTGCCAGTTGAGAATATTTCAATACCTGGGATATATTATTTTATTTTTCAAAAAATGTCATGGGAAGGTATAAATATCATTGAAGTAATATCAACATCGAACGAATTTACAATTGTAGTAGATGACCAAAATGTGAATGACGCATTTAAAATAATTAAGAATTTGAAAAGTTTATAAGATTTAAAGTATCTAGAGCTTTCGAAATTGAGGATATATTATTGAAAATAATCTGAAGTTTTAAACCAGCAGGAGTTTTTTTCTCTTTAACATTTACTTTATCTGGATTAGAAATAGCCCATTTCAAAATTGAAGGAAAAATATTTTTGTTGAAAAAAGAGTTTGATTTATCATCAATAAAAACTGCTATCATAACTCCTTTTTTGATAATCAATTTTTCAATACAAAAATTTTTGGCTATCCATTTGATTTGTATGAGTTCAAAAAGATTTTTTACCTCATTAGGAATTTTACCAAATCTGTCTTTGATCTCTCTTTTAAATTCCTTTAATTCGAATTCAGTTTTTAAAATACTAATTCTTTTATAGAGATTCATTCTTTCAGAAATTACATTTACATAATCATCTGGAATCATTGCTGAGAAGTCTGTTTCAATGTTTGTGTCATCTAAATTATCAAGCAATGAATTAGACTCAATTTTTAAATTTTCAAATTCTTTTTTTGACAGTTCACCTATAGCTTCTTTTAGAATTTTCTGATATGTTTCAAATCCAATATTATTTATAAAGCCACTTTGTTCAGCGCCCAGTAAATTACCTGCACCTCTAATTTCCAGATCTTTCATTGCAATTTTAATACCTGAACCTAATTCAGAATATTCTTCTATAGCTTTTATTCTTTTTCTTGAATCATCTGATATAGAAGTTAAAGGTGGAGTAATAAAATAACAAAATGCCTTTTTATTACTTCTTCCAACTCGACCTCTCATCTGGTGTAAATCACTAAGGCCAAAATTTTGTGCATTATAAATAAAAATTGTATTTGCATTTGGGATGTCAAGTCCATTTTCCACAATTGTGGTCGCTAAGAGGAGATCATATTTTCCTTCCATAAAATCAAGGAGGTTTTTTTCGAATTTTTTTCCGTCCATTCTTCCATGCCCAACTCTAATTTTTATATTTGGCAATAAACGCTGTAATTTATTTTCAAACTCATTAATATTATCTATTCGATTATGAATAAAATAAATTTGTCCTCCTCTTTGAACTTCAAAATTAATGGCTTCCCTTATATAATTTTCGTCAAACCTAATAACTTCCGTTTGAATTGGAAATCTATTTGGAGGAGGAGTAGATATTATTGACATATCCCTTGCAGACATTAGACTAAATTGTAATGTTCTTGGAATTGGTGTTGCGGTG
>CACJHA010000028.1 GCA_902593075.1 uncultured Bacteroidota bacterium | reverse complement strand
GTCAATTTTACCCTTTTTGTTCTTTTGAAGGCTTTTAATAACTTTTTTACCACGATCATTAAATTCATTATTTAAATTTTTAGCACTCCATAACATCAATTCACTCATTACAGGATAAAGACCTATCCCTTTATGGGTCAAATAATAACATTTTTCCTTTTTGTTGTCTTTACGATACCTATAATCTAATATGTTGTGATTCTTAAGCCATTTTAGTCGTTGAGACAAAATATTTGAAGCAATTTTTTCAGGCCCATTCATAAATTCTTTAAACGTAGTTTTACCCCCTAATAAATCTCTAATTACCAGCAAAGACCATCTGTCTCCGATAATATCTAGCGCGTTACATATTGGACATCCACTTCTATAAACCATAACTAAATTTAAAAAAAATTGTTTAGATATCAGCCTTTATATTTATATAATTTTTAAAACAAAAACCTTTTTTTTATTAAATCAATAACATTTAGGACAAATAATTATTGATTATATAAAAAATATTTTAAAATGTTTATTACTTGCAATTTGCAAATTATTAATAATAAATTTATTCCTCTAACCAAGACTAATTCTTTTTAGAATTTAAACCCCAAAATTTACTTTTTTTGGGGTTTTTAATTTGTATATATTTGCTACTCAAATTATGATAAGATTTTTTTTTATTCTAGCTATACCAATATTAACAATAGCATTATCGTTTTTAATTTCGATTGATGACAATCAACTGGACTTTTTTATAAAGTTAATTTCTTTAATTTTCGGTATACAGATAATAGGCTTCATCCCTTCTTTTTATTTAAAATCTGAGAAGTATTATGATTTATTTGGGGGATTAACATTTGTATTTTCAGTTCTGATAATGATATTTTTAAAATTCAGAAAAACTAATGATTTAAGTATTAGAGAAATAATTTTAGCTTTATCAGTACTTTTTTGGACAATTAGGCTAAGTTTTTTTCTATTTCAAAGAGTTAATAGAGTAGGTAAAGATGAAAGATTTGACTTATATAAATATTCTTTCTCCAAATTTCTCCTAGCATGGATGACACAAGGGTTGTGGGTTTTCATATGTTTATTTCCAACTTTGATTGTTTTTTCATCTCCAACCAACAGTGAGATTATATATCTTATTCTTGGAGGTCTAATATACTTAGTGGGTCTGCTCATTGAAATCATCGCCGACTATCAAAAAACAGTACATAACAAATTAAACAATCAAGAGCGAAAATTCATATCTAGTGGACTTTGGTCAAGATCAAGACACCCTAATTATTTTGGAGAATTTTTAATTTGGACTGGGATTACGATAATTTGCTTCCCTGTTTTTTCAGTATTTAAATATTTATCTTTAATTACTCCAATTTTTATATATTTTCTACTCAATTACATCAGTGGGGTAAATTTATTGGAAGAAAGAGCCAAAAAAAAGTGGGGGAATAATCCAGAATATGTTGAATATTTAAAAACCACACCAAAATTCTTTCCTAAAATTTTTTAAGTTGAAGTATTTTTTAATTTTAATTTCCATATCAATTAGCATGGCTCAGCAGACAGAAACTCAATCATATGATGTAATCGAAAAACATGACAATATTGAAATTAGATACTATCCTCCAGCTGCAAAAGTTATGTCAAAGGATAAAATAGGTGGGAACAATAATTTCAGAAACTTATTTAATTACATTTCTGGTTCAAATTCTAACAACGAAAAGATATCAATGACAACGCCTGTTTATATGAAAACTGATAAAGAAAATCAGATTATGGAGTTTGTCTTGCCTAAAAAGTTTAATGGTAAAGAAATTCCAAAACCAGTCAATGATAATTTAGAAGTCTACAAATCTAAAGAAGGAACATATGCATCAATACGTTATAGTGGTTATAACAATAGTGAAAAACAAGTACTTAATACAGAAAGACTTTTAAATAAATTAAAAGAATTAAAAAGGAAAGCCATAGGAAAGCCCATTTTGTTATCCTATGACGCACCATATAAATTTTATAACAGGCGAAACGAGGTTCTAATAGAATTATCCAATTAATTTATCAAATAATCAAGTTGTAATTTTTTAAAAGATAAATTAAATTCAGAAACGTCGTTTGTCATTAATTTATTAAATACTTCAATTTCCTTATCAATTTTTTCAGATAGTTCCATCATCAATCTTTTGTCCTGATCTGTAGGGGGAAAATCATTCATTGTTACCAAGTTAGCAATATGACCTAGTTTGTTAGTCAATTTGATTGGAAAATTGAGAGGATCTTGCCTACTTTCATTTTTGGTTTGGTATAATGCATTTTCTACTGTACTTAAAGAATCAATTAGGAAATTAGCTTTGCTAATAATATTTTCAGCATCCTTATTATCCGAAAAGTTAGTTAAAAACTCGTTTAGTTTCAATTTTGTTTTTCTAATTTTCTTTATAGACTGATGGGCCTTAGAAATAGTTTTATTTATTTGATTTACAAAATTAAATTGTTCTCTCATTTGATCAACTGAGCTTTCTGAAGTTGGCGATTTCAAGATTTCAAATGAATTTTGAAGTTCAAAATTATTTACCGAAAGTCTTACCTGGTATTTTCCAGGTACTGCTTTTGCTCCATTTAGAGACGCACTCCACATTATCATTCCTTCGAACTTTTCAGCTCCAGGGTATTTGTAATCCCAAACAAAAACATTCCCACCTTCATTTACTTCCAATTTACTATCATCGTCTGATGAACTGAACTTTTTAATTTCATTCCCTTTTTCGTCGTGAAAACTTAGTTCAACTATATCAGAAACTTTATTATAAGATGGAATATAAAAATGTACCTCGACTCCGTTTGGTTTGTTAGTACCCATAGTGAGAGAACTTTTACCACCACTTCCTCTTAATCTGTAGGTAGGTTTTGGCTTAAAAAGGAATGGATCCCTATTAGAGTTTGGAAGCTGGTGAAGAACAGTTAGATCATCGATCATCCAAAGGCTTCTACCTTGAGTTGCGACAATTAAGCTATTATCTTTAATCGTCAAATCTGTAATGGGGACAATGGGCAGGTTTTGTTGAAAAGGTTTCCAACTATTACCATCGTCAAAAGAAATATATAAACCTGATTCGGTTCCTGCGTACAAAAGGCCTTTTCTTGCTGGATCTGCCCTTAATACTCGGGTGAAGTTTTCATTTTTTATGTTGTTGCTAATTAGTTCCCAAGTCATACCGTAGTTTTCTGTTCGGTAGAGATAAGGTTTAAAATCACCAGTTTTATATTTTGTTCCAGCAACGTAGCATGTTCCAGGATCGAATGGAGATGGATCAATACTATTAATCATCATCCATTCAGGCATATTTTTAGGGGTTACATTTGTCCATGTTTCCCCCCCATCTTTTGTTAGGTGAATAAGCCCATCATCGCTTCCAACCCAAATTAAACCACTTTTTAAACTGGATTCACCACCAGCGAAAAGTGTACAGTAATATTCCACACCTGTATTGTCTTGAGTTATTGGACCTCCGGAAGATTTAAGTTTTTCAGGTATGTTTCTTGTAAGATCAGGACTAATTATTTCCCAACTCTGACCTTCGTTTTCAGTAACATGGACATGATTTGAAAAAGCGTACATTTTTTTAGAATTATGTGGGCTAAAAAAAACTGGAAAGTTCCATTGAAAACGGTATTTCATTCCCTCAGCTCCGTATCCCATGGGATTATCTGGCCAAACATTAATGCCCCTTTCACTATTGTTTTTGTGATTAACTCTTGTGAGATATCCACCATAACTTCCTCCATATACTATGTCGTTATCGTTAGGATCAATGGCTATGTGGGCTGACTCACCTCCTGCAGAAGGTTCCCAATCGCTTTCATCGATATATGACCCATCACTTCTATGATTTATTCTTATAGTGGAGTTATCTTGCTGAGCAGCATAAATCCTGTAAGGGAAAGAGTTGTCAGTTGTGACACGATAAAATTGTGCTGTTGGTTGGTTATGGTAAGTGCTCCAAGTTTCACCTCCGTCATAAGTTACCTGAGCACCACCGTCATCACCAATTATCATTCTATTGTTATCTTCCGGAGCAATCCAAAGGTCATGATGATCACCATGAGGGGCATTATGAGATGTAAAAGTTTTACCACCATCTGTTGATTTATGATAAGAAACGTTCATCACATAAACTTTATTTATGTCTTTTGTATCTGCATAGATTTTTGAATAATACCAAGCACGTTGTCTTAGGGCCCTACTATCGTTTACATGTGACCACGTTTCTCCGCCATCATCAGATCTATATACCCCACCACTATCCTTATTTTCAACAATGGCCCAAACCCTATCTGAATTTACTGGTGAAACAGTAACGCCAATAATTCCCAAAATTCCTTGCGCAAAGCCCTTATTACCACTAATTTTTTTCCAACTATTTCCTCTGTCCGAACTTTTCCATAGGATAGATCCCTCCCCTCCACTACTAAGACTGTAAGGGGTTCTTTTTACTCTCCAAGTTGCCGCATATAGGTTTCTCGGATTGTTGGGATCAATAACTAGTTCTACAGCACCGGAATGATTACTTTCAAAAAGTATTTTTGACCAAGTTTTTCCACCATTAACACTTTTATAAACTCCTCTTTCTGAAGTAGATTTATAAATATTTCCTAAAACAGCGGCATAAACAATGTCTGGATTTTGAGGATCGATTACAATTCTAGGTATATGTCTAGACTTTGGGAGTCCACAACTTTTCCATGTCTCCCCAGCATCCTCGGATTTCCATATTCCGTACCCAGATGAAACATTACCCCTAACTGTTACTTCTCCTCCTCCAACATAAATTACGTTTGGATCACTTTTAGATACTGCAACAGAACCAATACTTCCACCAAAATAGCCATCTGAAATATTTTGATAGGTTTTTCCACCATCGGTAGTTTTCCAGACCCCACCACCTGTTGATCCGAAATAGAACAAATTAGGATTACCCTCAACACCGGTAACAGCACAGGACCTTCCACCTCTAAAAGGGCCAATTTCCCTAAATTTAAGGGAGGAGTACAAAGACTGATCATAATTGATGTTACTTTTTTGACTTTTATTTTTTCTTTGAGCATTAGTTTCAAATGAGATTAAAATAAGGGTAAAAAGTAGTAGATTGAAAAACTTTAATGATTGCATTTTTATTGATTTTTTTTCTAATTTAATTTAAAATAGAATTAAAAGGTATATTTATTTATAATTAAAAACTATGGGAAACAAGATTTTATTGCTATCAATGATGTTTATACTATTTATGTATAGTGCTCAAGCACAAAGTATTAGAATAATAAAAAAGGAGTTAAAACAATCAATTGACAAACACGAGACAGAATTAATTAACACGAGTGATGCGATTTGGGAGGCTGCAGAAACAGCTCTTCTAGAATTTGAATCTTCAAAAATTTTAATAGATTATGCTAAAAAAAACGGATTTAATGTTGACGAAGGAGTTGCTGGGATAAAAACTGCTTTTACAGCATCCTATGGTTCTGGAAGACCAATCATTGGAATATTAGGAGAATTTGATGCTAATGCTGGAATATCTCAAAAGAGGAAACCAGTAAAAGAAACTAGAATCCCCGGGGGAGCAGGTCATGGTTGTGGTCACAACCTTTTTGGAACAGCAAGTCTTGGTGCTGCAATCGCCATTAAAGAGCAAATTGAGAAAGGAAACATAAAAGGCACTGTAATATTTTACGGTACTCCAGCTGAAGAGACAATTTTTGCTAAGGTATGGATGGTAAGAGAGGGCCTATTTGACCAATTAGATGTTTGCATGGACTGGCACCCTGGAGATGAAATTCAGGCAGGAACTCAAAGCTCCAAGGCATTAGTTGACTTTAGGGTAATGTTCAGTGGTAGTTCAGCCCATGCATCTTCCGATCCATGGAATGGCAAAAGTGCCTCCGACGCAATGGAATTGTATACTACTGGTTTAAATTACTACAGAGAACATATAGAGCCAACTGCTAGAATTCATTACCAAATTGAGAAAGCAGGAGATGTGGTGAACGTAGTCCCAGACTATGCCCAGATATGGACTAGACTTAGACAAAACAACAGAGCTGGTGTTGATGTTTTATACGAAAGAGCCCTTAATATAGCAAAAGGAGCTGCCCTAATGACAGGGACAACTTTTGAAACTAAACTTATATCAGGAATTTATGAAATACAAGTAAATAGAACAGGGGCTGCAATTTTGCAAAAAAACCTTGAAACACTAGGTGAAATCACATACAGTGATAGTGAATTGAAATACGCTAATACAATTTTAAAAGAAACAGGAAAACCTCAAAAAGGGATTGATGGAAAAGTTTACCCATTAAAACCAACATTGCCGGCCCAAGGCGGATCGACAGATGTTGGAGATGTAAGTCAAGTAGTGCCTACAATTAGTTTGGGAGTAACGACTGCGGCAAGCGGTGGACCCTGGCATTCTTGGGCTGTTGTGGCTTGTACTGGGATGTCTATAGGACATAAAGGTATGATTTATGCAGCTAAAGCATTATCCATGACAATGGCGGATTTGTATAAAAACCCTTCTTTAATTAGTACTGTTAAAGAAGATTTTTTGAAAAATAAAAAGTACGACAAATACGACCCTAGAATTTTACCTGGACCTCCTTCATTAGAATAATTATGCGCAATTTTTTATTATTTTTCACTCTATTATTTTTTACAATCGATTGCTTTCCTCAAGCTGTTTTATCATTAAAAGAGAGAGTTAGTGCAATAGAGGACATACAAAAAGACAGGCTTGAAAATCTTTTGCCAAAGTTGATGAAAAGAGAAAAAATTGACTGTTGGATAATAATTACAAGGGAGTACAACGAAGATCCAATAATTAAAAGCCTTCTTCCTCCTACATGGTTGAATGCCAGAAGAAGAACGATTCTTGTTTTTACCCTTATAGATTCTTCAAATAAAGTTGATATGGCTGCAATAACAAGGTATTCTTTTGGGAACTTAATAAAAAGTGTTTGGAATAAAAACAAAGAGCCAGACCAAATGAATGCACTTGTGGACTATCTGAAACTTAAGAATCCAAAAAAAATTGGGATAAACGTATCGAAAACTTACGGAATTGCAGATGGTTTGTCAGTAACAGATCACCAACTTTTAATGAACTATCTACCAGATTCTATTAAGTCAAAAATTGTAAGCTCAGAGCCTTTAGCTGTTTCATGGATTGAAACTAGAACTCAAAAAGAGATGATACTTTTTTCTCACTTAACTGAAATAACACATAACGTTATTAAGGAAGCTTTTTCAACTGATGTTATTACTCCCGGAGTTACAACAACTGACGATGTAGTTTGGTGGATGAGAGAAAAAGTGTCATCAATGGGACTTAAAACCTGGTTCCATCCCACAGTTGATGTCCAACGAGCTGATGATAGTGATCTTTATGCTTTTGATGCAAAACAAAAATTTGATATTATACAACCAGGCGATTTGGTCCATTGTGATTTTGGAATCACATATTTGAATCTTAACACTGATTGTCAACAACTTGGATATGTTTTAAAACCAAATGAAATTGACGCACCTAAGTATTTAAAAGAGGGTTTAAAAGCAGGAAATCTATTGGAAGATATTCTCACAAACAATTTTAAAGTTGGGATAACCGGGAACGAGATTTTGAGAATTTCAAGAGAAAAAGCTATTGATAAAGGATTAAGACCCCAAATTTATACACATCCACTGGGTCTTTTTGGACATTCTGCAGGCACTATTTTTGGAATGTGGGATAACCAAGGGTTTGTTCCTGGAACTGGTGAATGGAAGTTAAATGTAAATACAGCCTATGCTATTGAATTAAATACCAAGGTTTATATCAAAGAATGGGGTAAGGATGTAAGAATTATGCTTGAGGAGCCTGGATTTTTTTCAAAAGATGGATTCAGATACATAAATAAAAGACAGAAAAAATTTCATTTAATAGGGGAATAAATCAAAAGTAGTAACAAGAAAAATCACTTCCTTTTAGGAAATAATTTAAATGAAATACTCTTTGATAACATATTTTTATTTAAAATTAAAATCAAAAAAGCTAACATTAAAAAGACAAATTTGATGAATAGTAACTTGGACTCCATTTGATTAATTGTTTAATCAAAATTATGAAGTTATATATTTCATACTATTTGGAGGAATTTTACTTTTCAACAAAGTTACTAAGAGTTAACATTCGATTTTAGATTTCTCTTTTGGAAGAAATCCTAATCTTATAATTAAGATTAACATATAAATTATATAGAAACACTAGCTTTTCCGTTCCTGTCAAATTTTAGTTTTTTGCTATTCACGTATATATAAAAGTTCTTATTTATATTCAATGAGCATTGAAATAAGCCTTTGTTAATCTTAATAGTATAAATATTTTGTCTAAATGTGATTTTAAACATCAATTCTTCCCATTTCTTCGGAAGACTAGGGGTAAAATGAAGGGAATTGTTTTTGATTCTCATTCCAGCAAATCCTTCCACAATTGCCAACCAACTGCCTGCCATTGAGGTAATATGTAAACCTTCATTTACTTCCTTATTATAATCATCTAAGTCTAGTCTAGAGGCTCTTTTAAAGAGGTAGTATGCAGACTCAGTTTTTCCTAATTTACAAGCAACGATTGAATGAATACAGGGTGAAAGAGATGATTCATGGACTGTAAATTTTTCATAAAATTCGTAATTACTTCTAATTGATTTTATATCAAATTTATCCTCAAAAAAGTATATGCCTTGAAGAACATCCGCTTGTTTTATGTATGGTGAACGTAAAATTCGATCCCATGACCAATTTTGATTTAATGGTCTATCTGAATAATCTAATTTCTCAACTTCACTCAACTCCTTATCGAAGAATCCATCTTGTTGAACAAAAACACCCAGATCCTTGTTTTCATTTAAATAAATATTTTTTGAAATTTTTAACCAATAATCTAGCTCAGACTCCTTTAGGTTGAGTTTTTTAAATAATTTTTCAAATGATTCGGGGTTATCTTTCTTCATGATGCTTATTGTATCTACTGCAAACTCTAAACACCATTTGGTACTATAATTTGTGTACCAATTATTATTAACATTGTTTTCATATTCGTTTGGTCCGGTAACCCCCAAAATAACATATTTCTTTTTTTTGTTGGAGTAGGAGACCCTTTGCGCCCAAAATCTACAAATTCCGACCAAGACCTCTAAACCTTTATTGTTTAAATATTTTGAGTCCCCTGTGTATCTTGTATAGTTGAAGATTGCATATGCAATTGCATTATTTCGATGTATTTCTTCAAAAGTAATTTCCCATTCGTTATGACATTCTTCGCCGTTCATAGTAACCATTGGAAATAATGCAGCACCATTTTTAAATCCAAGTATTTTTGCATTATCAATGGCCTTATCTAATTGGTTGTATCTGTAATTTAGAAGGTTAAGTGTTACTTCTTGAGGCTTAGTTCCTAAACAGAATGGGACACAATATGCCTCAGTATCCCAATAAGTACTTCCCCCATATTTCTCTCCAGTAAAACCTTTCGGGCCAAAATTAAGATTTGGGTTATCACCTCTATATGTTTGATTTAACTGAAAAATATTAAATCTAATTGCTTGTTGAGATTTAATGTCTCCCTTAATTTTAACATCGGATTTTCCCCATATTTTAGACCACTCATGTTTATGTTCTAAATAAAGACTTTCAAACGACATGTTTTCTAGGAGTTTTAAAACCTCATTTGTCTTATTTTCAATTTTATTCCAATCATTACATATAGAATTAACATATCCTCCAAATTTCACAACTTTTAAAGTGTGACCTTTTTTCAATGAGTATTTAGATTCGAGCAGTATTTTTTTTGAATTAGATTTTGCTATAAAAGGGTTTTCAAGTTTTACATTATTGTCATATAAATCAGCTTTCATGAAGGTGATTACATTAAAATCAGTTTTTTTAACACTACTTTTCACTAGTGATCTATTTTGGGTATTTATTTTTTCTTTTGTTTCCCAAAACTTTTCATCCCAATTACTATCTTCATTTGATATGTCATAATCAATATATGGAGACGCAGTTATATTTACATCTCGGTTACATTTAATATTATATGAAATTGCGCCTATAGACTTTCTTTTCAAGGATATAAACCTTTTTGAGTTTATTTCCACTTTCAAATTATCTTTAGTTTTAAAAGAAATTGAGCGTTCATATAAACCATTTTTCATGTCTAATATTCTTTCTAGCATTTCGACTTTGTAAACCTTATTTAAATCGATAGGAATCTCATCGATTAGGACTGAAATGCCAATCCAACTTGGGGCATTAATAACTTTTGCAAAGTATTTAGGGTAACCGTTTTTCCACCAACCAACTTTTGTTTTATCAGGATAATAAACACCAGCCACATAGCTCCCTTGATGTGTTTTACCACTAAAATCCTCTTCGAAATTAGCTCTTTGACCCATAGAACCATTACCAATACTAAAGATACTTTCAGATTCCATAACTTTATCCGGATCCCAGCCATTTTGAATTATTTTCCAAGGATGAATTTTATAATTATGCACTCTTATTTAAATTCAAGTTTTTCAAAAAATTCTAACGATATATCATCCAAGGAATTAAAATTGAATGTAGCATTTTTAATTTTCCTTTTTGCACATACAGCAATTGAAATCATTTTTGCTTTGTTAGCAGCCTCTATACCTGCGATTGAATCTTCAAACACAATTATATTTTTTGGATTTATTCCAAGTATTTCTGCTCCTCTAAGAAAAACCTCAGGATGAGGTTTTGATTTTGAAGTTAAATTTCCATCTATTATTACTTTAAACTTGTTTTTTATTCCGAGTTTTTCTAAAATTCGATGGGCGTTTTTACTTGCCGAGCCCAATGCGATTGGAATATTATTGTTCCTAGCAAAATTAATTAATTTATTAACTCCAGGTAGAATATCCATGTGATTGAGATTGTTAATAAACCCCTTATATAGTTCATTTTTTTCTTCCAAATATTTATTCTTTTCCAATCTGTCAATTGAAATCCCCCCCCAATTTAATACCTTATTTAAAGATTCTTCTCTACTTACACCTTTCAAAAGTTCATTTTGAGTTTTAGATAATTTAAAACCAATTTTTTTAGCAATTATTTTCCAGGATTTAAAATGGTATTTGGCCGTGTCAACGATAACTCCGTCAAGATCAAAAATAAATGCTTTCAAATCAAAAATTTATTTGCAATGATAATCTGCTGCTCTAGTGGCAATTTGGATATGCGGTTTAATATTAACTTTATAACCAAGAGAATTAGCTAATCCTTTAGATGCATTTACCAATTTATTTGATTTAAAATTTTCATTTTCGTTGTAATCCAAATCAATCTCTGGAGTTATATTTAAGGATTTTTTTATAGTCTCAGCGATGTCAATACTTAATTCGGTTTCCTTCCAAAGTCTAGTCCAAAGATCTTTAATTTGAGGAACCCCGCTTTTTTTCAAAATATAATGAACACCTCTGTTACCGTACCTATAGGCAATAACGGTTATATATTGAGTTTTTTTAGCTAAACTTTGAGAGTCAGTTCCTACATGAACTTCAACGAAAGGATTCTTTTTAAGTATTTCTCTGGTATGATCAATAGGGTCAATTAAATTTCCATTGATGTCTTTAAATGCAACACTACCTTCCATAAGACTAAAATAAAATTTTTATAGATTAAGATTGACAATTTCCTTTAAAAAGTTGAATTTAACTTAAAAAAACAGAAAGTATTTATTAACCTCTTATACAGAATTAGTTTTAATTATTTCTTCCTTAACAAGTTTTGACAAGTAAATCACTGAAATCATATTTGGAATTGCCATTAAGGCAAATGATAAATCAATAAGGCTTATTACAAAATCAACCGACGAAATAGCAGAAAAAAAAATGCTAATTAAATAGACATAATTGTATAAGAACCCATATTTTTTTTTTGTCAAAAAGTCTAAACATTTTACACCATAATATGAGTAGGTAAAAAGAGTAGTTATTCCAAACACAATTACCATAAAGACCAAGAATATGTCACCAAGTCCATAAAAAAGACGATTGAATGATTCTAGTGTAAGAAGAATTCCATTTAAATCTGTGTCTAGATATGACCCACTAATTATAATTACAATTCCTGTAATTGAGCACACCAAAATCGTATCCAACAGCGGGCCCAAACTTGCAACCAAGCCTTCGTTTATTGGTTTTTTTGTCTGAGATTGACCATGGTACATGGGTGCATTACCGACGCCGCTTTCATTAGAGAAAACAGCTCTTCTTATTCCAAGTAGTACAAGACCCCAAAAGCCACCAACATACATAGTTTTAAAATCAAATGCAGAAAGTATTATTGTTTTCAAAACATCGGGAATTTGCGAAACATTATCTACGACGACCCATCCACCCATCAAGAGGTAAAGTATAACCATCAAGGGGACGATTTTGGATGTCGTTCTAACAATTTTTTTTAAACCTCCTAAAATAACTGACCCAGAAACTAAAATTAATAATAACCCAAATGAACCCTCATAAATGAGACTATTCATAGCACTATCTCCCTGTGGATAAATGACTTGAACTACCGTTTGAGTCAATTGATTTGCGGTAAAAGCAGGTAAAACACCAAATAATGCAGCAACACAAAACCAATTAGCCAGAAATTTTCCAAACTTAGGAATTGCAATTGTCATGTAATACATAGGACCTCCTAACGGCTCGCCACTTAAATCCTTTTCTCTTAATTTTACTGATAGGGTACAACTATAAAATTTTATTACAGATCCAAGTAGAGCTGTTATCCACATCCAAACTAGAACGCCTGGACCTCCCATATGGATTGCAATTGCTACACCAGAGATATTACCCAATCCCACAGTTGAAGCTAAAACAGCAGATAATGCTTCAAAACGAGATATCCCTTTTTCTGAATTTTTTCTTAATAAAAGAGAAAATCCCTTTGATATTCTTTTTAATGAAAACCCATTCGAATCAAAAAGAAGAAATAAGCCTCCTCCAATAATCAAAACAAGCATAACCCATTCCAAGGGAGCGATCAATTGATTAATAATAAAAGTAAGTTTATCCAATTTCAGGTTTTCAGATAATTTAAAATTTATTTATGAAATAACAAGTTTAATTATCTTGTTTTACAACAATAAAGGTAGCTTTTGAACCCGTTGCAAGGTTCCAAAGATTTGACATCATCACATTACCGTCATCATCGTAAACTCTTACCTCTGCAGTATTGGGGCCTGATTCACCTTGATTTAATGCAACAAAATCAATTTTGTTAAAACCTTCTAGAAGCTTAACATCCATCTTCTTATATCTTTGAGTTAAAAGTATATTAGGATAAATTATATCATCATTAAATCTTATTTGAACTCTGTCTCCATCTGGTTCTTGATGGTCTCTAAAAACTATCCTAACATTTTCGGTTGAACTAATGAAGTCTCCAAGATATTGATCAGCCTTAAATTTTGGAGCAACGCCTTCACTTTTATTTGAATTTAACCTTTTTAAATATGCATCGCCTGGGTTAATGAATGTTTCTTTATTTTCCATTTGAATATTATTTTCAAATCCTTTGAGATCAGTAGAAGCTGGATTTTTAGACAAGAAATCTTTTTTAAGATAGTCGGGGAGATTGTTTTCAGGTAATTTGAGAATTGAGTTAGATTTTTTATCTATTTCAATTTTTTTTTCTAGAGGTTTTGTTTCAATTTGAGAAAAGCAATAATTGCTTAGAAATAAAAAAGAAGCAATAAGAGACAAAACAAATTTCATTTATCAAACCTAATTATTTTAAAGCAGAAATAATTACTTTTTTTATCAATTTAAACTATATTCAAAAAATTAAAAAAACAAACCAAAAATGAAACTTGAATTAGTAGACTGGTCTATAATATTTGGTTTTTTTGTAATTACACTCTTAATTGGATTATGGTCATCCAAAACTGCAGGCAAAAACCCAGATGAATTTTTCCTATCTGGGAGAAATATGCCATGGTGGCTCTTGGGTATTTCAATGGTTGCTACAACTTTTTCAGCTGATACCCCTAATCTTGTTACAGATATTGTAAGAACAAATGGGGTAGCTGGTAATTGGGTTTGGTGGGCTTTTTTGTTGACTGGAATGCTAACTGTATTTGTTTATGCTAGGCTATGGAGAAAATCAGGTGTACTAACAGATTTAGAATTCTATGAAATCAGATATAGCGGAAAAGAGGCAGCTTTTCTTAGAGGATTTAGAGCTATTTATTTAGGGGTTTTTTTTTAATATAATGATTATGGCTACTGTATGCCTTGCAGCCATTAAAATAGGAGGAATAATTTTGGGACTTTCACCATTAAATACATTATTGATTTCATCAACAATTACTGTGATATATAGTATGCTTGGTGGCTTTAAAGGGGTTGTATATACAGATTTTTTCCAATTTATCTTAGCAATGTCAGTTACGATTTGGTCTGCATTCTATTTTATTGGACTCCCTGAAATTCAAAGTTTAAGTAATTTATTTTCGCATCCGAATGTGATTAATAAATTGGATTTAATACCAGATATAAATGATAGAGAAGTTTTTATTACAATTTTTGTTCTACCACTTGCTGTACAGTGGTGGAGTGTATGGTATCCCGGGGCCGAACCTGGTGGTGGAGGATATATAGCTCAAAGAATGCTCTCTGCTAAAGATGAAAATAATGCTATATGGGCCACATTATTATTTAATTTTGCTCATTATGCAATTAGACCTTGGCCTTGGATTATAATTGCTCTTGCTTCACTGATTATTTATCCTGATTTAACCTCAATAAATGAAGCATTCCCTGAAATAAACCAAAAATTTTTAAAGAACGATTTAGCTTACCCAGCAATGATGACTTTGTTGCCAAAGGGAGTTATTGGTTTGATGGTCGCATCGCTTGTAGCTGCATTTATGTCAACTATATCTTCTCATTTGAATTGGGGATCTTCATATATTGTTCATGATTTTTATTCAAGATTTATAAATTCTAATTCTACTGATTCCAAAAAGGTATTTATTGGAAGAATTTCAACCCTGGTTTTAATGTTTTTGTCTGCCTGCTTTGCACTTGTTTTGAATAATGCTTTGCAAGCATTTCAGATTTTATTGCAAATTGGAGCTGGGACTGGGCTTTTATTTATTTTAAGATGGTTTTGGTATAGAATAAATGCTTACAGTGAAATAACTGGTATGATTGTTTCGTTCATTCTTGCAGTTTACTTACAATTAATACACCCTAGTTTAGGCTTCGAGCCATTAGAACAAGACATTCAATTTTTAATAAGTGTATTTATTACTACGATTGCATGGGTGAGCGTGAGTTTACTAACACGACCTTCAAATATTAATACTTTAAAAGATTTTTATATCAAAATTCAACCCGGAGGAAAAGGGTGGAATAAAATTAAAGCTCAAATTGATGAGAAAAAAATTGAAAAAAAAGTTTTTTGGACCATTCCTAGAGGAATAACCTGTATGATGATAAGTGTCTTCGCTATTTATGGTTCTTTATTTAGCTTAGGTTTTTTTATATATGGTAAAAATTTGCAAGCAATAATATTGTTGACTCTTACTATTTTAGCCTTCTTCTCGCTCTGGAAATATTTAAAAAATTAATTAATTAATACTCCTGCAAAACATGCAGAAATTAATGAAACAATTGTTCCAGCAATCATTGCTTTAAAACCTAACTCTGACAAATTTTTTCTTTGTCCAGGTGCTAGAACCCCAATTCCTCCAATTTGAATACCAATAGACGCCAAATTTGCGAAGCCGCATAACATGAATGTTGCCATCGTAATTGATTTCTTGCTCAGTAGACTAATAGATGCATCTATGTTTTTAAAATCAGCCAATTGGATGAATGCTACAAATTCACTTGAAACAATTTTTATTCCTAATAACTGACCCATTATTGCACACTCATTGTATGTAACTCCTATCAGCCACATAAGGGGTGCAAGCAAGTATCCCAAAAC
>CACJHA010000027.1 GCA_902593075.1 uncultured Bacteroidota bacterium | reverse complement strand
TGAAGGGGAATAGTTTTAAAGGAACGCACATACTCAGTATGTTTAGTCAGTCTGCAAAGTCACTTGCAGATTTTAGGAGTTCTTTAGAAGGGCCAAAGTGGAGTTTATATATATCCAAAATGGGTAAATATGTTAATTCTGCAAGAAGAAGTGCTGGTGTAGGATTGCTTAATTTAAATCTAGACAAGCAGCAACCAATAGGTCAAGCTTGGGTTTTTAAAGTTAAAAATCAACCTGGCTTTGCGGCTTCTTTTGGAAAACTTATGAAATCATTTAAAGTTCCTGGACTTGTAAGTATGGGACAAATTGTACACGGTTCGGACAATGGTGAGAATATGTATATTTATGCTTCGTACCCAGATTTAGAGTCTGCTTTTAAATTTGGACCAGATAACAAAAAGGAGCAAGAAGCATTTGCAACTTTTCAAAATGAAATATCGAATTCCACCTATAGTCAAACATTTACACGGGTACTTATAAAACAATTTTAATTTATTTTTTAATTTTAAAAAGTCCTCTTTTGAGGACTTTTTTTATTTTAGAGTTTTAACTCTACTGATGAAAGCTAATTTTTTTAGTGCTATTGCAATTTTCTTTTCAATAATTGGTTCTTTTTCAGTTGAACGCTACATTCAAAAGATAAAGCTAAATGAAGATAATGCAGTTTTATCAAAGAACGTTTTATATGAGCTTGAACAAAACTATTTTTCATTGCTGACAACAAGAGCAGAACTAAAATCTGTTGTTGATGTTACGGATTCTATTTTGGTAAACTGGAACGTAATTGATTCAAAGAAAGTAAAACAATATTATTTTCAAAATCAATATGCCTTAAGAGACGACATGAAGACAATTTTAGCATCTAGACCTTTTTTCAATTCTAAGAAAATGTACTTTACCTCTCTTATAAATTCAGGACTAATATTAAAAATTGAAAATGAAGAGTTAAGAAATGACTTAGAAGAAATATATGATGTTCTTACTTTTAAATATGATTATGGTGCAGGGAATTCCGAAAAAATCACGAATTGGTTTAACTCTAAAATGATTAAACATAAAACTATGAATCAAGAAAAAGTTTTTAATGACAGATATGATTTTGAACTTTATAAATTTTTAAGCGATAGAAGAAGGACAGAAGTTGGAAGACTCTATGGAATAGAAAATACTACTGAAAAATTAAAAAAGGTTATTGAAAAGGTGAAAAAGGAAGGTTTATTTTAATATTTGTATTATGAAATTTGCAATTATAGCTCCACCAACACAAACAAAAAAATGGGAAATAGAGTTTCATAAGCAAGCACCAAATGAAAAAGTATTGATTGGCTATGAAACGGATAAACCAGAAGAAATTGAGTGTGTTATGGTTTGGGGACACCCAAAGGGCTCTTTGAAAGAATTTAAGAATCTTAAACTTATTTTTTCTATGGGAGCTGGAGTGGATCACATTTTAAATGATGATACCATCCCAAAAGATATACCTATAAGTAGAATTGTAGACCCTCAGATGGCATTTTCAATGACTAATTATATACTTATGGCGGTTTTGAATTATCAAAGATGTTGGTATGATTTTCAAGATGCGCAAAAAAGAAATCACTGGGCACAATTTGAATTTGATGAGAAAAATCTAAAAGTTGGAATATTGGGGATAGGTCACTTAGGGATGGATGCCGCTAATGCTTTGTATAGGCTAGGATTTGAAGTTTTTGGATATAGCAATTCTCCTAAAGAAACAATTTTCCCTTCGTTTTACGGAAATCAGTTGAAGGAATTTCTAAAAAAAATTAATGTTTTAATATGTACAGTTCCTTTAACACCTAAAACAAGGGGTTTGTTAAGTGCTAAATTGTTTAATGACTTTGCTTTTCCAACTTATTTGATAAATGTTTCTAGAGGTGCTGTTCAAGTAGAAAATGATATTATAAGAGCAATCGAAGAAGGAAAATTAACAGGGGCATTTCTAGATGTTTTTGAAAAAGAGCCACTCCCAAATAATAGTCCTTTATGGCAAAATCCAAAAATTAAAATTACACCTCACATTGCTAGCCTCACTTACGCAGAAGAATCAATTAGGCAGGCTTTAGAAAACTTCCAAAGAATAAAAAATGGGAAGAAACCTCATAATGAGGTAAATAGGAAAAATATGTACTAGAAAGTTTAATTACAAGGATACATAGCAACAATTTCTCCATTCGATTTTTGGACTTCAACAATTACTGTAAAGTCGGGGAGGTACATGTATGCAAAGTTTTCACCAAAAGCAAATTGGCTCTCAAATAACTGTCTGTTATTATAAATTATATAGTCACCAACTTCAGGGTTAATATTTGTTCCAGAATGGTAGGCTGTGTTAAAATGACCAGACAAAAATTGAGAGCAAAAATAGCCTTCTTCTATAATTTGAATTGTTCCAGTAACGACAGAAGTTTTGTAGTTATTTCCGATTATAAGTGGTTGAGGACAACCTTTAAGAAGTGCTGAACCAGGAGTAAAGGGACAATCATCTAAAGAGTCCTGAATTCCATCACCGTCAGAGTCCGGAGGGCATAAAACAACAGACACATAGTCAGAGTCTAAAAATTCAACGGGTTCGCCTGGGCAATTAATATATCCTCGAATTTTATAATTACCCGCAATTGTGGTTGATACTGTTTGTTGATTATCATAACCTACAATTTTTGTATAACCATTCCCAGGATCTAGCATCCATTCCCAACTTGTAAAATTATCCATATTTCCAGCTTGAAGTGAAAGATTTGGAGCACAGTATCCAAAGACGCTGCCATCATTTATTTCAGATGGTTTTTCTGGAGGTGAGCTAAAACCTGAGTAAAATCCACCAGATGTAGCTTGGGCTTTGAAGTTATAATAACTGACATATAACTCATCATCACCGAAGATCGAAACATTCCCGTTTAAACCTGTGACTGAATAAGTTCTATAATTTATATTTCCATCAACTGGAAGAGGACCAACAACAGCAGCAACATTAAGTGTTCCAATTGGTTCATTTGTGTTATTATTATCGGTTAAAGATATGTTTGCACCAGCTTTAGTTATAATATTTACTGTTTCATCAAAGGGTTCATTTCCAATTTCGTCTATTAATGGGATATTGTTAACGTCTCCTTTACTTGAGCACTTAAGAGGGGGAACAAAAAACAAACCTTGATTCGCTCCACCTCCGTAAGCAATCCCTTGAAACGCATAAACTGGATTAGATGCCTTTACGTACATATTGTTATTTGCATCGTACATATCTCCTTCTATTAAAAAATACTCCCCGGCTGTAATGGTTGTATTTGCAGTGACGGGGAATCTATCATTACTTACATTTATACTCTTTAAATATCTACTTGCATTTGTTACTGGGTTCCCTCCAATAGTAATCGAGGTGTTATCGGTAGTCGCCACAAGTAATACGTTTTCAAATGCATCTTCTCGATCGTCACCAGGTAAGTCTCTACCTTTTCTAAAGATGTATTCAGTACCAACTTTACTAACATCAACAAGTTGATCAATTCCATAGTCTTTTTCTCCCCCCCCAGCATCCGAAAATGATCCATCCATTGACCCTGAGTTTACAACAACTGGTTTTGTAGAGGTAATGTTTGCTCCAATTAAACCATCTCCGTTGAATTTATGGTTTATATCAGCTTCTAGGGCATCGGGGACGTCTCCTCCATCAGTAGAAATAGTAGCCAAAGTGAATGTGTCTCCACTATTTAAATTGACGACGATATCATTGAGTTGATTAAATGCATTTGAACCTAGGGCTCCTTCATCCACATCCACAAGGTCTACATTTTCGTCAATATTATTTATTGTTAGAATTGTTCCTGCTTCTGTTCCCATAACACTTATAAATGACACAAAGGCAACACTGGGATCATAATTTGTGAAAGAGCCAGCCCTAAATTGTGTACCTAATGCTGCTCCCCCTTTACTTACCAGTGCCCCTGCCTGAATACCACCACCACCAAATATTCTCAAAGCGACATAAATTTCATTTTCAACAGCTTGAATTATATAGCCTTTGTCAACATGAACTCTAGCTGTTTGATTTGAATTGTTAGCGACAAGAGCAACTTGAGAAGGTCCAAGACCTCCACTTGCTTGGATTTCATATCTGTAAGGATTATTATTTCTAACTGTCACTGCCACAGGAACTCCTCCTATAGGAGTAATAACAACATTTACATCAGTGACACTTGGTGTTGATATGTACAAATATTGACCCCTGTTTGGTCGGGCACCGCCATCATCTGCAAAGGAAACTGGTGGAATATAATGAATTTTACTTAACTGGGCAGACCCATAAAATCCCCCTATTAAAAAGAACAATAAGATTGAAATCCCATTTTTCATTTACACTTTAAAGTTACTTAATAAAAATTTGAGCTTGAATTTTAAATTAATTAATTTAATACAAAACACAATCATGAAAATAATTAAAATAATCTCAATTTTTTTTCTAGCCATATATACTTACGGGCAGAACGATGTAAAATATATAAATAGCCAGGAAAATATCGACAATGGTTATCCTTTTTCTGAAGCTGTAATTGTAGATAATATAGTCTACCTTTCAGGAAAAGTTGGAAGACTCCCAAGTGGGGGATTGATTAAAGGTGGAATTGAAGCAGAAACGTTACAAACATTAAAAAATATAGAGTCGGTTTTACAAAAAATCAATCTCACAAAAGAGGATATTTTTAAATGTACCTGTATGCTAGTAGATATAAAAGATTGGCCAAAAATGTCCAAAGTCTACAAATTTTTTTTTAACAGAAAAAACTTACCAGCCAGAAGTGCTTTTGCCGGCAGTGGTTTAGCTTTAAATGCTAAAATTGAAATAGAATGTTTAGCAAAAGCCAGATAAATACTATTTTCAAATAGATAGCATTGTTGTTAGTTTCTGTTCAAGCTCGTCGAGTAAAAAGTCATTGTTACTTAAAATTATGATTGTTTTTCTCTTATTAAGTAGACGTACGATTCTTGTTTTATATCCTGGGTTGCTACCTGAATGACTTACTATTTTGTTTTTCGGATCATTATTTAATCTCCATCCAAAGCCGTAATAGCTTATTTTTTTGTTATTTAATGTATAGGGAGTAAAAGCTTCTTGCATTGTTTTTTTTGATGTAAGGGTCTCTTTGTAGAGTGCCTGGTCCCACAATAATAAATCAAATACATTTGAACTTACTCTTCCAGGTCCTTTTCTGTTTCCCAGCCATATGGTATAGTCAGATGACAAAAATTTATTTGCATTTACAAATCTATCTAAAGAATCTTTTTTATGTCCAAAAGCTAGGTTATTTAATCCTTTTTTTTCTTCATTAGATCTTATTGAGGTATTTCCCATTTTTAAAGGTTCGAAAATCCATTTCTTTGACATTTCTACAAAGTCTTTATCTGTAACTTTTTCGATAATACTTCCTAAAAGTACGTATCCTGTATTACTATATTTGTACTTTTCTCCAGGAGAGAAAAGAATTTTAGGTTCATATTTGTTCAAATATTCTAAAATTTCTGTGTTACCTGCAACTTTTGATTTATCCCAATATTTATCCATTATTTCTTGATAGTCTGGAAGTCCGCTTGTGTGAGTTAAAAGATTTCTAATTGTAATTCCCTTGTATGGAAGATCTAAATACTTTTCAACTAGGTCATCATAACTTAACAATCCCTTTTCTTTACAAATTATAATCATCATGGCTGTAAATTGTTTTGAAATCGACGCAAGTTCAAAAATATCAGAAGACAATAATGGTATACCATTTTCAAAATCTCTTTTTCCATTTACTCCGGTAAAAATAATTTCACCTTCGGATGCAACTAATACCACACCAGAGAAGTTTTTAGAAACAGCAGTATTAAAAATTTTTTCAATCTTGTTATCCGAGGTACAAGCTGTAAACTCTATGAAAATAAATAAAAGAGATATATATTTGAACATTAAATTATTTTAGTATGAAAACTTTATTTATAACTCTAGTTACTTCACTAATATTAATGACTAGTTGTACAAAGGATGATGATAGCTATGGTTATGGAGAACAACAGAAACCATCTCCTTCCTACGAAACTATAAATAATTAATTTTATGTTGATAAGGTAATTATGTGCTGACCCCAACAAGGTAACCAATAATTAAGCCTAAAATCAACATGATTACTGTTTTGCCAGTAAATAGCCACTTGAAGTTTTTTTCCCAAGAGTCAGGAATAAAGTTTTGGTTTTCATCTTCTAGACTTCCACTTGTGGTAGCCCAATAAGCATAGATGTACACCCCCCCTAAAAGACAAGCAGCAAAAATGGCCGTAATTAAAACTTCACTCATTTTGATTAATTTTTGATTGAACGTACAATATACGAAATCTCTAAAATTGATAATAACTAATTCAATAGTTTGTTATTATTAAATAAAACATTTGTGTTTTATATTTGCTTAAAAGTGAGAGAATTAAAAAATAATTTTTATGATTTTACTGCCCTATTTGTGAGAGTTACAACTGGGGTTTTAATGTTTTATTTACATGGCTTGGGTAAAATAACATCGGGTTACGAAAGATGGGAAAAACTTGGCAGCACCATTACAGATCTAATTGGAATGGATTCACTTGCAATTCCTTTAGGATTTATGGCGAGCTTTTCTGAATCTATTTTTGCAATTTTTATCTTACTTGGATTTTACACTAGAACATCAACTTTTTTTTTGGGATTTACAATGATGGTGGCGTTTAATAAACATCTTTTTTCTGAAGGTTTTAAGTCTGGTGAAATGGCCCTTCTCTACTTAATTTTGTGTATTATAATTTATTTCTTAGGGCCTGGTAAATTTAGTGTTGACAGATTAATTAAAAAATAATTCATGATAAGACTAAGTATTAAGATTTTAGGAACATTAGTTTTAATGATTATGTTGGTAGTAACTGGATATTGTTTATTAAAATATAATCAAGCCGAAAAACTTTATTCTCAACTTACAACCTCACCTGAAATTTTAAAAGTAGAAAATTTTATTTTTCGTGATTTAAACAAAAATGGCAGACTGGATGTTTACGAAGATTATAGACAACCAGTCAACAACAGAGTGGAAGATTTATTAAGCCAAATGAACATTGAGGACAAAGCTGGACAAATGTTTATTACAATGATAGGTATGGGTAGAAATGGGGATCATCTTGATGTCCCCCCAATTCATAAAGATATTTTAGATGATCCATTATTCGAGGTGGGAATATATTTTTCACTTGAAACTAATGCTGAAATGATAGTAAAAAGGAAAATGAGTCATTTTAATATACTTCACGCATATACTCCCGAAGCTATAGCCAGATTTAACAATAATCTCCAAAGGAAAGCTGAAAGAACAAGATTAGGAATTCCTGTTACTATTGCAACAGATCCAAGACATGGTGCTAGAGAAGATGAAACAGGAGTAGGTGGAATTTTCACACCTTCTTTTTCGAGATGGCCAACCTCACTAGGTTTAGCTGCAACAAGAGATACAACATTGGTTAGGGAATTTGGTGAGATTGCAAGGGAAGAGTATAAATCCTGTGGGATAAGACTTGCTTTGCATCCAATGGCAGATCTTGCCACAGAACCGAGATGGGCAAGGATTAATGGAACTTTTGGAGAAGACGCTGAACTCTCTGCAGCTATGACTTACGCTTATATAAAGGGTTTTCAAGGGGACACTCTATCAAACAATAGTGTAATAACGATGGTAAAGCATTTTTCAGGAGGCGGACCTCAAAAAGGTGGTGAAGATGCTCACTTTCCATATGGCAAAGAACAAGTTTATCCAGGCAATAATTTTGATTACCACCTTATACCATTTACAAAAGGTGCGTTACCAGCCAATACTGGTCAGATAATGCCATATTATGGAATTCCTGTTGGCCAAACTAAAGAAGAAGTTGCATTTGGATTTAATAAAGAGATTATAACTGAACTTTTGAGAGATTCCCTAAAATTTGACGGAGTAGTTTGTACAGATTGGAATATTATAAACCCAATGCCACTAGCTGAGATAGCTGGTGGAGAAAGAGCATGGGGAGTAGAGGACTTAACTCCGGAGCAAAGGATGAAAAAAGCAATTTTAGCGGGGGTTGACCAAATTGGAGGAGAATCAAGTACCGAGCAAATAATTAATCTTGTTCGAAATGGAGAAATACCAGAATCAAGAATAGATCAATCCGTTAGAAGAATTTTAAGAGATAAATTTACTATAGGACTATTTGATAATCCTTTCGTCGATGTTAATAAAATTTCAGAGAAATTATCAAAACCAGATGAAATTAAAAAAGGGGAGATAGCTCAAGTTAAATCTACCATTTTATTGAAAAATCAAAATAAAGTTTTGCCATTTAAAAAAAATCTAAAATTATACTTATTGGGATTTCGTTATCAAAATCAATTATCTAAATATGCAGAAATTGTTTCAAATCCTAAAGATGCAGATTATATTATTGTAAGAAAGGATACACCATATGATATTCGTGAAGGGACCATGGTTGAAGCTTTTTTTCATCAAGGAAGACTTTACTACAACGAAGAAGAACTTGCAGAGTTGAAAATGCTTTCCAAAACCAAAAAAATTGTATCTATAGTTAATCTTGAAAGAAGTGCAGTTTTAACTCAACTAGATAAACTAAGTGAGGCACTCTTAGTTGATTTTGGGACTCAAGACCACCTCATTGCAGATATACTATTTGGAAGAGAAAAACCAGGTGGGAAGTTGCCAATTGAATTACCAAGATCGCAAGAGGCCGCTAACAATCAAAAGGAAGATTTACCCTATGATTCTGAAAATCCACTATATAATTTTGGTCATGGGCTGGAGTATTAAAATTTTTGGCACAGAATTTGAAACACTGTTAATTGTAATAAATAATTAAATAAATAAGTACTATGAAAAATCTTAACCTAATCAGTTTATTATCACTTTTATTGGTAATGTCTTTTTACAGATGTGATAAGCAAAGTGATGAATTTATTTCAGACCTTGACACTACTTCTTTTGTAGAAGCTTTTTTAGCTTTTGTATTTGATCAAGATGTAGAAGAACTTGTTGATGATGCTTTTGCCCAAGAATCTTATTCATCAAAAGCTACAGAAATTTCTCTTTCTAGTAATAGTGCTAAAGGCCCCAAGAGAAATTTTAAAGGAGACCGTTATGGGAAGTGTGCTACCATAACAGTTGATGAGGAAAACAACATGAAAACAGTTTTTTTCGATGGTGATTGCTTTGGTAAGCGAGGTCAAACAAGAACAGGAACCATAGTTATTTCTTACTCAGAGACAAAGGGTGAAATAGGAAGCTTTAGACAGGTTGAATTTGATAATTATTTTTTAAATGATGTTCAAATCGAAGGTGTAAGAAGATATGAAGTTGTTGATTTAGAAGAGGGAGTTGATAAAACTGTTCAAATGACTCTTGAAAATGGTAAAATGACATACCCTGACGGAAGTTTTTCAACTAAATCAAAAAGTATTTCAAAATACATAACATACAATGAGGAGGAAAGAGTTTCCACATCAGTTACTGGAAATGCAAGCGGAGTTAATTCCGATGGCACCGCTTATGAGATGGAAATCACATCTCCGATAGTCTTCACAGGAGCCTGTGCAAAAGAGCTTATGCATAAAAAGGGTAAAATTCCTGTTTCGGGTGTCAAGAGAATAGTAAAAGGTGAATCAGAAATGATAATTAACTACGGAGATGGGGAGTGCGATTTTATTGCTGAGGTAACAAAGGATGGAGTTACTGAAACTATCGATCTTAAAGAAATTAAACGAAAAAGGAAATTTAGAAAATTGAAATCATAATCCGTTTGCTTTCATATTTTGTTTAAAAACTCTTGTAATTTTCGCAAGAGTTTTTTTATTTAACATAAAAATTTGAAGATGGACAATAATTGGAAAGAAATTAACGGAAAATTAGTTAAAGAATTTAAATTCAAAGATTTTAAAGAAGCTTTACTATTTATAAATAAAGTTGGAGACCATGCTGAAAGTATAAATCACCACCCTAAAATTATAAATGTTTACAGCTCAGTGACAATTGAACTTTGGACGCATGATAAAGATGCAATTACTGATCTAGACTACGCCTTGTCTGGCCTAATAGATACGATAAGCTTATAATTTCCTAGCTTCAACAACATTTTTGACAATAAATCAGGGTTTTTTCAAGAAATAATTCAAACACTTTTATTTTAAAACTAAAATTATTGGGTTAAATCCTTATGATGTAGTAATTTGCGTCATCGTGCCATTTACTATTTTTTCTAATGAACTCCGCATTTTGGATCTCTGACTGGAATTTTTTTAAACTCACTATTAGATATAGTTGGTTTCTTGTCTTTTTATTTGCAATCCAAATTAGTTCTGGACAGGTAAACACAAACGGAATAGTCCTTCATTTAGACGCGAACAACAGTAGTTCTTATTCGGGTTCTGGCAATACTTGGAATGATATAAGTGGTAATAATTATCATGTGAACTTTTTCAATGGTGTTCAGTTTAGAAATACAAATGAGACCATACCTAAATATTTTGAGTTTAATGGGACAAGTCATTATGGAGCTATAGCTAATATGCATTATGATAGTGCTAATTCTCTGGGTGAATTAAGTGTTTTTGCTTGGGTTAAAACCACATATAACAACGGCACCGACGGGACATGGGACAATAATAATTGGTCTATAATAGACTTTGATAGAAGTGAGTGGTATCAGCTAACTGTAACCGGAGCTGGTCAAATTTCATTTTCAGGGGACAACACCAATCAAGGAGGGTTGGGAACTAACGGAGATCATTTTGATATGCTTGGCACCAATGGAAGCGTAAATGATGGTAATTGGCATTACATTGGGTACACCTATTCTGTAAGTTCACAAAAAGTAATTTTCTATCTTGATGGACAAGTCGATAAAACGTATACTGCAAATGGAAGTATGAATGCGTTGGCTGATTCTACAACCCGATATGGATTTATTGGAGATGGAAGTGAGGCTGGAAGCTATAATTCTACAAGAAATAATATTTGGTATCAAGGATCAATTGGTGCAATTCATGTATATCATAGGGCATTAACAGCGAATGAAGTATCTCAAAATTATAGCAGTGCAACTAATTATGCTCCTACAGATATAACTTTATCTGCAACTGCTTTTAATGAAAACCTACCCAGTGGTACCCATGTTGCATCACTTACTGCAACAGATCAAGACAATAACGACACCCATACTTTTACTTTAGCCTCTGGTAACGGCACCAATGATGCAGATAATAATCATTTTATAATTCAAGGAGCATCCCTTAAAACAAGTGGAACATTTGATTTTGAGACTAAGTCTTCATACAATATCTATATAAACACCAATGATGGAGCAGCAAATTATTCTAAAGCCTTTACAGTCACAGTTAATGACGTAAATGATGTTCCCGACGATATTTCTTTTAGCAGTATTACTAGTGATAATCTAATATTACATCTTGATGCAAGCAATTCAAACTCCTACCCAGGCAATGGAAATACTTGGTATGATCTTAGTGGCAACGGACATAATTTCACTTTAAATGGAGCCACTTATAATAATAACGGATACTTTGATTTTGACGGTGACAACGATTGGGCAAGAACAGTTTCTTCTCTAAATCTCAGTTCTTATGATAAAGTTACGGTACAGATATATTTTAAAACAGAAAACTCAAATGCACTTGAATGTACATATGAGCATTCAATTAATTGGAATAATCAAACAGGAGGATTTGGATTATTTGCTCAAAGTGCTGGTTCTTCCTTCAATAATAATGTTCATCATACAAACCAAAATGGTGGGTTTAGTGGGAATAGTGGTAGAAACTACCAGTTTGATATCCTTAATGATTGGCACTTACATACCAATATCCACAGTATGGCGGTTGATGCAACAGGAAGACAAACTTATATTGATAATAATTTAATTCCTTTTACATCCTCCCCCTATCCAAATACAACTGCAACGGTCAACGGGTCTTTTTCAAATCATCATTTCTACATTGGAGCAAGACAGGGTAATAATTATTACTTAAATGGTCAAGTTAAATCACTCTTAATCTATGGATCTAAACTAAATCAAATTCAGGTTGCAAAAAATTATCAAGCAATTATTTCCGGCTCTAGCATATCCACCCTCACCATCGATGAGGATTCATCGGTTGGCTCATTGGTAGGCACGTTGTCTGCTACGGGAAAAGATGCAGGTGAGACCTTGACCTACAGTTTAGTAAGTAACGGTCAGTCATCCAGCCAACACAACAGTTCATTTACTGTATCTGGGACTCAAATTTTAACAGCTGCTGCCATTGATTATGAAACAACCTCAACACTAAACTTAAATATACAAGTTAGCGATGGTACCTCTACCTACCAAGAAGCGTTCACTGTATATGTAAACGATATAAACGATAACGCTCCAACCAATCTAGCAGTATCTACCAGCACCTTTGTAGAGAGTGTAACTTCTGGTACAGGAGTAGCTAGCATTACAACAACCGATGCGGATAGCTCAGCGGTAAACTCTTTCACCTATAGTTTAATATCAGGTAACGGAACCAATGATGCTGATAACAGTAGCTTTACAATAAGTGGATCTTCCTTGGTTACTAGTGGAACCTTTAACTATGAGACCAAGTCTTCATTAAAAGTATACCTTCAGGTAAACGATGGAGTAGCCTCTTATGCTAAAGCACTTACCCTTACCGTATCGGATGTAAATGAAACGCCAACGGACATATCTCTAACAAGCACATCGGTGGTTGAGAATGTAGCGGTAGGCACCCAGGTGGGAACCCTATCTACAACGGATCCAGATTCTGGTAACACCTTTACCTATAGTTTAGTTAGTAGCAACGATGCAAGAGACGATGACAATGGAAGCTTTACAGTAAGTGGAACTAGTTTAGTCACCAGTGGAACGATTGATTATGAGACCAAGTCATCAATGAATATTTATGTAAATGTAAACGATGGAGTAAATGATTATGCTAAAGCATTTACCATATCGGTATCGGATACATTAGAACCCATAACAGATGTTGGATTTGAAGGGGCTAGTATTGTAACCAACGGATTGGTACTACACCTAGATGCTGGAAACTCAAATTCCTATTCAGGATCAGGAAATACATGGAATGATTTGAGTGGGAATAACAATCATGGGACATTGAATGGTCCAACTTTTGTAAACTCAGGGCTTAAGCATTTTGTTTTTAATGGAACAGATGATGTTGCTTCTCTTAATTTATCTAGTTATTCCAATCTAACATTTGAATTTTGGTTTTATGATAACAGAACTTCTGGACAAAGAGATTTACTTACATATAATGGAAACGGAGGTAGTTTCACATTTAATCAGATGAATCATTTTAGAACAGATGGTAACGGTCAGCATGCATCAAAATTTCCAACTACTTTAGTATCTAATCAGTGGGTCAGGTTTGTATATGTTAAAAACTCTAAAATTTTTATAAATAATTCAAAAACAGATATTCAATCGGGTAGTGATAGATCATATGGTCAGTTAAGAATTGGTGATGCAAGAAGCGATGTTGGACAGCACTGGGACGGAAAGATAGCTGTTGTGAGAATTTACAATAGGAACTTAACAGACCAAGAAATTGCAAAGAATTATGACGCTTTTAATGCAGTTGTAAACAACAATCAGCAATTAGGCACCTCCACCTCAACAGTGAGTGTGGATGAGGAAGTAGCTGTTGGTACAGTAGTGGGTAGTTTGATTGCCACCGATGATGATTCTTCGACCCATACATTCACATTAGTTAGCGGAAATGGCGATGCTCATAATGGATTATTTAGTATCTCGGGCACGAACCTCTTGGTAAACGGATTCATAGATTATGAGCAGACGCCATCGCTAAGTATACGCATCCAAGCCACGGACGGACAGTCTACGTATTCGAAAGCATTAACGGTAGAGGTCAACGACATCAATGAGCCCCCTGTAATTGTATCCACAGAGCTAGCTGTTGACAACTCGGTTGTCTCTGTAACTTTTAGTGAAGCGGTATTTAATAGCAATGGAGGCTCAGGTGCACTACAAGCCAATGACTTTAGTTTAACTCTAACGGGAGGAACCGCCTCGCTGTCTGGTTCTACACCATCGAGTATATCGAACCAAGGCAATACCTACGGACTGGGTATCCCTGTTACGGGGAACATAAATGGTTCGGAAGTCTTAAAGGTACTACCAGCGGCTACCAATTCTATTTACGATGCAGGCGCAGCTACAGCAAGCACGACCCAGACCAGTAACACAATCAACTTAAATGGCGATGCCGATGGAGATGGTGTAAACGATCCAGCGGACCTATGCCCAGGTACTCCACAGGGAGCACAAGTAGATGCCGATGGATGTGCAGAGAGTCAGAAGGATCCAGACAACGATGGTATCACAGGTCTAAATGATAACTGTCCTACCACAGCCAATCCAGGCCAGGAAGACACCGATGGAGACGGTATCGGTGATGCCTGTGATCCAGATATTGATGCAGATGGTATCGCAAATGCATCAGATAACTGTCCTAGTATATACAATCCGAACCAGGTAGACACCGACGCAGATAACATAGGTAACCTGTGTGATACGGATTTAGATGGAGATGGATACCTTAACTGGAACGATGCCTTCCCATTTGATCCAACTGAGTGGTTAGACACCGACAGAGACGGTATAGGTAACAATGCAGACCCAGACGACGATGGAGATGGATACGAAGATACAGAAGATGCCTTCCCACTGGATCCAAAAGAGTGGTTAGACACCGATGGGGACGGTATTGGTAATAACAAAGACACCGATGATGATGGAGACGGATATCTAGACACAGAGGATGCCCTTCCACTGGATCCAACCGAGTGGTTAGACACCGATGGAGATGGTATTGGTAATAACAAAGACACCGATGATGATGGAGACGGCTACTTAGATGAAGATGAGATAGCTTGTGATAGCGATCCACTAGACTTTATAAGTCGACCTAAAGATTTTGATAGAGACCAGTTACCAGACTGCACAGATCCAGATGATGACAACGATGGATGTCCCGATACAGAGGATGCCTTCCCACTAGATCCAAGAGAGTGCAAAGACACCGATGGAGACGGAATAGGAGACAACGCAGATTGGGACTCAGATAACGATGGTGTACCAGATTCAAAAGATGCCTTCCCATTTGATCCAACCGAGTGGTTAGATACCGATGGAGACGGTATAGGAGACAACAAGGACACCGATAAGAACAACGACGGCTTCCCAGATGATAAGGTATTTGTATCGGGAGTATTAACACCAGGTAGTACTGGGCTGGAGAGCACATGGAAGGTGATCAATATCGATGAGGACAACTTCACCATTGTAACGGTATACAGTCCAGATGGAGCAGTAGTGTTTAAAAAGACCAATTACAAGAACGATTGGAGAGGGACACATTACAAGACAGGTAGACCACTACCCACAGGACCTTACTTGTATGAGGTATACTTTGGAAAAGGACAGAAACCCGTAACAGGATGGTTATATATATTTAACTAGATGAGAAAGATTTTATTCATAACGATTACTTTATTTTCATTTGCTCTTAAATCTCAAGTTACAAATGGACTCGTATTTCATCTTGATGCTAGAGATACCAATTCCTATTCTGGTTCAGGGAATACATGGAATGATTTAAGTGGGAATAATTATAACGCTACTATTAGTGGAGCTACGTTTAATAGTAATGGGAAATATTTTTATTTTGATGGTAGTAACGATTATGTAAATACAAATAAAACAGCTAGCCAATTTGGTATTTATAATACAAATTATACTATGGAAGCGGTTTTTAGAGTACCTAATACTGGAAGGGGAGATAATATGGTTTTTGGGACTAATCAAACCAGCACTGGAAGGGGACTACATAACGGTACTCGAGGTACTAGATTTTATTTTGGTCATTACAGTCAGGATATATCAAGTGGCGACATTGTATCAACAAATACTTGGTACCACGTAACTTGGACTTATAGTGGTTCTACAATGAGAATTTATAGAAATGCAGCCCAAGTTGCATCGGGTAATAAATCAAGATTTATAGGAACAACAAATATTTGGATTGGTAGACACTGGAGGTGGTTTATGGGTGACATAGTATATGTTAAAATATATAATAGAGCTCTTTCTTCACAAGAGATTACCACCAATTATAATCACTATGCAAATCCAAATAGCGCCCCCACAGATATTTCTTTATCAGCAACTGCCTTTAACGAAAACTTACCAACTGGTACACATGTTGCATCTCTTACCGCAACCGATTCGGATAATGGTGATAGCCATACTTTCACCCTTGCTTCTGGTAATGGAACTAACGATGCAGACAATAACCATTTTACAATTCAAGATGCATCTCTTAAAACAAGTGGAACATTTGATTATGAAACCAAGTCTTCTTACAACATATATATAAACACCAATGACGGAACAGCCAATTATGCAAAAGCATTTACATTAACTGTCAATGATATAAATGAAGCACCTTCGGCAATTACAGCTTCCTCTGGAATAGGAAATATCGATTACCTCATTGTAGCTGGCGGTGGTGCTGGCGCTGTTGGATCCAATGCTCCTGCTCAACACCGAGGAGGTCCCGGAGGGGTTGGAATTCAATCATCCATATCA
>CACJHA010000026.1 GCA_902593075.1 uncultured Bacteroidota bacterium | reverse complement strand
GGTGACCAAAACATCTACCATCACCGACAATGGAGACGGAGTAGTAGGCAAAGGAGATGTAGTTCAATATACTATAGCGGTTAACAACAATGGTAATGTAACATTGAGTAATCTAACAGTAACGGATATACTTAAAGATGCAGGCGGAAGTACTGTTAGTTTGAATAGCGGCCCATCCTTTGCTGGAGCAAGTCAAGGCTCTGCTGCAGGTACCTTGAAAGTGAGTGAAACAGCAAACTACAGTGCATTATATATTATCACCCAAGCAGTAGTAGATGCAGGGGGATTATCCAATCAGGCTTCAGCAACAGCTTCTTCTCCAGGGAACAATGGAGATGTGAGTGATATGAGTGATGATGGAGATGATACAGATGGTAATACCACAGACGATGCTACAGAGACAAGTATTACAGCTTCAACTTCACTGGAGGTAACCAAGACAGCTGCAGTAACCGATAATGGGGGAGATGGAAATACAGGCACCGGTGATATCATCAATTATACTATTACAGTTGAGAATAAAGGTAATGTTACATTAACAGGTCTTACCCTAGCAGATGTATTAACTACTAGTTCTGGATCAACACTTACCCTTACCAATGGGCCTTCGTTCTCAAGTTCCACACAAAACTCCAATCCAGGAACATTAAAGCCAGCAGAGATAGCGACCTACAGTGCTTACTATATTATAAGTGCAGCAGCAGCACTCACATCTAGTGTAAATAACACTGTAGTAGCCACAGCGAGCAGTCCAGGTCAGACAAACAATGTTAGTGATACATCTGATGATGGAGATGATACTGATGGCAATACCACAGACGATACAACGGTTGTAGAAATCACGCCTCTTCCAGAGATAGAAGTAACTAAAACAGCTACTGTAACAGACAATAATAACAACGGACTAATAGATTTAGCAGATACAGTTGTCTACACCATCACAGTTGAGAACAAAGGGAATGTATTTGTATCAGGAGTAACTTTAGCTGATACCCTAACTGATGGAAATGGAGGATCATTAACACTAACAGGAGGACCAAGCTTTGTAAGTGCAACTGCAAGTTCAACACAAGGAACCATTACTTTTGGAGAAACAGCAACCTATAGTGCAACCTATGTTATCGATAATTCTACTTATAATTCTGGGTCTATTTCAAACAGTGTACTTGTAACAGCCTCCTCACCAGGAAAAACAAATGATGTAATCGATACTTCAGATGATGGAGACGATACCGATGGTAATACAACAAATGACCCAACAGTGGTTGAAATTTCATCGTCTCCTGGAATTGAAGCAACAAAAACTGTTACTATTACGGATAATGGAGATGGAGTTATTGGAAAAGGTGATATTGTAAGATATGATATCTCAATTGAAAATACTGGAAATATTTCTTTAAGCAACATATCTTTAAATGATTTATTTAGAGATAATAGAGGTGCTAATTTGAGCTTATTAA
The DNA here is from genome assembly GCA_902593075.1 of uncultured Bacteroidota bacterium. Classification (GTDB taxonomy): domain Bacteria; phylum Bacteroidota; class Bacteroidia; order Flavobacteriales; family Flavobacteriaceae; genus TMED96. Next base: position 17,704 of record CACJHA010000026.1, on the reverse strand, counting down.
ATCCTGGTCTAACTTTTTCAGGATCTAATTTAGGTTCTCCTGCAGGAACAATAAAAGCAAGTGAGACGGCGAATTACATTGGTTTCTATATAATCGAGCAATCTGCAGTCGATGCCGGTGGATTTACGAACCAAGTTTTGGTATCTGCTAGAACGCCAGGGGGGGCAAACTTAAGTGATGTGAGTGATGATGGAGATGATACAGATGGAAATACAACGAATGATCCTACAGAAACATCAATCACAGCGTCACCATCCCTTAAAGCGGTTAAAATTGCACAAGTAACAGACAATGGTGATGGAATAACTGGCGTTGGAGATGTAATAAATTATTCGATTACAGTAAAAAATACAGGAAACATAACATTAAATAATGTTTCCATAACGGATACCCTTAAAGATGGATCAGGAAATATTTTAAACCTTTCAAATGGTCCAACATATGGAGGTTCATCTATGAATTCAATCAATGGAATTCTAAAACCAAATGAAATTGCAACTTACAATGCTTATTTGATAGTTAATCAAAATTATGTAGATACAGGACTTGTTTCAAATACTGTAACTGCAAATGCAAGCACTACAGGGAATAGCAATATTTCTGATGTTTCTGATAACGGTAACGATGCAGATGGAAACACAGTGGATGATGAGACAATTACAAGATTTGATATGATTCCTTCTCTTGAGGTGACTAAGACAGCAACAGTAATTGACATTAATGGTAATTCACTGAATGATTTAGGAGATAAAATTCTTTATACCATACAGACTTTAAATAATGGTAATGTAGCAGTTAAAAATCTAACTCTTGAAGATCAACTTTCGAATTCAAATAATACTGTTTTAACCTACACTCAACCTTTGACATTCATGTCAAATTCGTTAGGGTCTAGTGTTGGAAATCTAAAAGTTAACGAAGTTTCAACTTACACTGCTACCTATACAATTACACAAGCAGATGTTGATGCAGGAAAAGTTTTAAATTCAGTTACAGCTAGAGCAAGTGATCCATTAAATTCTTCGGGTACATCTGATAAAAGTGATGATGGAGACGATACCGATGGGAATACTACTGATGATCCAACCGAAATAATTTTAGCACAAAACCCAAAACTAGAGGTAACTAAAACAGCTAATGTTGTAGATGTAAATAATAGCAATTCTAACGATCAAGGAGATAAAATTGTTTACACAATAACTGTTGCAAACACAGGAAGTGTTACTCTTTCTGGAATTACATTAAACGATACTTTAACAGACGGTGATGGTTTAACGCTTTCTTTAAATTCAGGACCTACATTTAATTCAGCTACTCAAGGGTCAAATCAAACTAGACTCCTTGTTGGAGAGGTTGCAACTTATACTGCCACATACACTATAAGTCTTCAAGCAGCAAACTCAGGAAGTGTAAATAATACTTTACAAGCTACAGCTAGCAGTCCAAATAATAATAATAATGTAACCGATGTTTCAGATGATGGTGATGACACAGATGGAAACACTACCAATGATCCAACTATTGTTTTAACCGTTTCTCAAGGTGCTGTTGAAGTAACTAAAACTGCGACTGTATCTGATACTGATGGAGATAACACCAATAGTGTTGGCGATATAATTAATTATACAATTACAGTTGAAAACAAGGGCGGTCAAACAATTACTGGAGTTAGTTTGGTTGATACACTCACAGACAATAATGGAGTTTCACTAAACCTCACTGCAGGGCCTGTTTTTGTAAGTTCAACAGCTGGTTCATCTCAAGGAACTTTAACTGCTGGAGAAACAGCTACTTATACAGCAACCTTTATTATTGATTTAGCATCGAAAAATAGCGGCGCTATTATTAATAGAGTTACAGTCACTGCAAGTAGTCCTGGTAGTACTGGTGACTTAACAGATGTTAGTGATGATGGGGATGATACTGATGGAAATACAACTAATGATCCAACGATAGTTTATACTTCTTTAATACCATCTATAGAGGTTACTAAAATAGCAAATGTGGTTGATAACGGAGACGGGATTAATGGTGCTGGAGATACAATAAATTATACAATCACTGTAATAAATACTGGTAATGTAAATATATCTGGAGTAAGTTTAGTTGATACTTTAACCGATGGTAATAATGGAGCTTTAACACTTACTTCAAATCCGACATTCACTTCTAATTCACTTGGATCGAATCAAGGGACTTTAGTAATTGGTGAGACTTCAACATATTCTGCAAGTTATTTAATATCTAATGCTGCTGCATTAACTTCAAAAATAAATAATACTGTAACTGCAACTGGTAGTTCACCAGGAAACACCAATGATATTTCAGATATTAGTGATGATGGGGATGACACAGATGGAAATACTACTAATGATCCAACGGAGGTTATAATTGCTCCTTCAAAAGTGATTGAAGTAACAAAAAGGGCTACGGTTTCAGACAATGGTGACGGAGTAAATGGAGCAGGAGATACAATTAATTATGTTATAACTATAGAAAATAAAGGTAATGTTCAAATAACAGGATTAACCTTAAACGACATAATCACCGATGGAAATGGAACAAATCTAACCTTAACGACCACACCAACATTTGTTTCAAACTCAAACGGAAGTCCACAGGGTACGATTGCACCCAATGAAATATCAACTTACAATGCTACTTATTTGGTTACTCAAGCAAATGCGGATACGGGAAGTGTTAACAATACTGTTACGGTTACTGGTAGTAGTCCAGGAAACACAAATGACGTATCAGATGTAAGTGATGATGGTGACGATACAGACGGAAACACAACTAATGATGCTACTGTAGTTGAATTTAATTTAAATAGTTCAATTGAGGTGACCAAAACAGCTTATGTAATTGATAATGGTGACGGAACAACTAACTCAGGAGACACAATTGTCTATACAATTACTGTGAATAATAATGGAAATACAGTTGTTAGTTCAATAACTCTTGTTGATAATTTGAAGGATGGTAATAATAGAACTCTTCAACTTTCTTCTGGACCTACATTTGTTTCTTCCACACAGAATTCTTTAAATGGAAGTCTTGTAGTTGGAGAAACTGCAACTTACTCAGCAACCTATTTAATCACAGATAGTGACTCTGCAACCGGAAAAGTAGTTAACAGCGTCACTGTTACAGGTTCCAGTCCTGGGAATACAAATAATGTTTCAGATATAAGTGATGATGGAGATGATACTGATGGTAATACTTCAAATGATCCTACCGAAATCGAAATTCAATCAATACCAGCAATAGAGGTTACTAAAACAGCTACTATAACTGATAATAATAACAATGGAATTAATGACACTAGTGACACAATATCATATACAATTACAGTTGAAAATAAAGGGAACATAGTTGTTTCAGGTCTTTCATTTGTTGATAAGCTTACTGATGGAAATGGGAAAGATTTAATCTTAACAACACCACCTACATTTGTTTCATCAAGTCAAGGTTCTATTAAAGGAATAATCCTACCTGGAGAGACTGCAATATATGTTGCAAACTATATAATTGGTCAGAGAGCATCTGACACAGGGGTTATAAGAAATAGTATTGTGTTTACTGGTAATAGCCCTGGAAAAATAGGAGATGTAAGTGATATAAGTGACGATGGCGATGATACAGATGGAAATCAAACTGATGATCAAACAGAAATATATACAGTATCAAATGTTGGCTTAGAGGTAACCAAAACCGCAAAAGTAACAGATAATGGTGATAATAAAATTGGTGCTGGAGATATTGTTGAGTATTCGATAACTGTTGAAAACAAAGGCAATTCAACCCTTAGTGATATTATATTAATTGACACGTTGACAGATGGAGAGGGAAATAGTTTATCTCTTAGCAACGGACCATTTTTCTCTGGAGCTAATCAACAATCTGGGGAAGGAACTTTAGTTGGTGGCGAAACCGCAACATATATAGCATTTTATATTATTGAGGAAAAGGTGATTCCAACGGGTAAAATTATAAATACAGTGGAGGTTTCTGCTACCGGACCTAATTTAAATTCTAGAATTTTTGATGTAAGTGATGATGGAGATGACACCGATGGCAATACAGTTGATGATCCTACAATAGTTTTATTAGAGGAATTCCCAATGATTGAAGTTACAAAGACTGCTACAGTAAGCTCTGAAGATCAAATAATTGATTCAGGAGATTTGATAACCTATACTATTACAGTTGAAAATACAGGTAATACTCCATTGAAGAATTTAATCATTGAAGACAATTTAAGTGATGCATTAGGGAATATTCTTAAATTATCGAATGGACCATTTTTCACTGGAGCAGACAAAGGATCCACTGAAGGAAAACTAAAAATTGGAGAAACTGCAACTTACATTGCTTTCTATAGTATTGAACCTGAAGCTGCTGAAACAGGTCTTATTTTTAATGCAGTTACTGCATCTGCAGAAAACTTAGATGGCACTAAACAGGTTTCAGATATATCTGATGACGGTGATGATACTGATGGTAATGTTGTAGATGATCCAACCGAAATTCAAATTACACCAAGGCCAGAATTGGAAGTTACAAAAACTGCATCTGTTACATCTAGAGACGAATTTATAGGTGCTGGAGATGTAATAACTTACACAATTTCAATTAAAAATACAGGTAATGTAAAAATCAATGATTTGACAATCGAAGACACTATGTATGATGGCAACGGAGGTAGAATATATCTTAGTACAAACCCTTATTTTGTTTCTTCTACTTTAGGTTCAGACCAAAATTCAGTATTGCCTGGTGGTTTAGTTATTTATGAAGCGATTTACAACATTACTCAAGCTGATGCTTACACTGGGTTTATTGAAAATATAGTCCAAGTATCAGGTACTGTTCCAAATTATAATTTACCAATTTTTGATATCAGTGATGATGGAGATGATGATGACGGAAATACAACAGATGACCCCACTATTACCGAATTAGATAATCAGTTTGAATCTAAAATTGAAGTATTTACACTTGTAACACCAAATAATGACGGGAAGAACGATATATTATATGTAAGAGGTATCGAAGACTATCCAAACAATCTACTTAGAATCTACAATAGATGGGGAGTCTTAGTCTTTGAAGTCAAAAATTATCCTGGAAGGGTTAATTCAGATGCGTTTAATGGATTCTCCAGAGGTAGAATAACGATTGACCAAAACGTTAAGCTTCCTTCAGGAACTTATTATTACGTTCTTACTTTCCCTGAAGAAGATAATCCAGGAAAAACAGAGTATGTAGGTTATTTATTCTTATATAATGATTAAGAAAAAATTAAACATATGGCAAATTATTTTATCCATTTTATTGGTCTTAGTCTCTTTTTCAAACTCTGCACAACAAGAAGCTCAATTCACACAATACATGTATGCAACGCAAATTTTCAACCCAGCATATTCAGGTAATAGAGGAATAATGAGTTTAAAGTTTTTGGGAAGATCTCAGTGGTTAGATATAGAGGGTTCACCTAAAACAAGCATACTCGCCTTTGATACGCCCATTGGTAAAACTGAAAATATGGGCTTAGGACTATCAGTTTTTAACGACCAAATTGGTCCAGTAGACGAAACTAATTTTTCAATAGATTACGCATACTCAATTAGATTTATGTTTTCAAAATTAACTTTCGGTTTAAAAGCAGGACTAAATAGTATGGATATAAGCTTCTCAAAACTGAATATATACGACAATACCGACCCCTATATCAACTATGTCATAGACAATAAGTTTCAACCTCAAGTTGGGGTCGGTATCTTCTTTAATTCTGAAAATTACTATTTAGGATTGTCTGCTCCAAATCTTTTAGAAAAAAGATTTTTTGAATTGGCTGAAAATAGCTCTAGTTTTTTCTCAAGAGTATCGGATAACATACATTTTTATTTGATTGGAGGTTACGTTTTCGATTTACTACCATCATTAAAATTTAAACCTGCAACTTTAGTTAAAGCTGTAAGAGGTACCCCAATACAGTGGGATTTGTCATTAAATTTTTTATTAAATAACAATTTTACTTTTGGTGTTGCTAATCGATTGGATTCAGCAATAACTGGTCTTGCTGGAATTCAAGTTTCAGATGCATTAATGATAGGTCTTTCATATGACTTTACTACTACAGAAATTGAAGATTACAGTTCAGGTAGTTTTGAGGTGTTTATTAGAATTGACTTTGGAACGAATAGAAAAATTTTAACACCAAGATTTTTTTAAATGTATATATATAAACGTATAAGACAATCAATTGTACTCTTCTTGGGGTTAATCTTTTTAGCACAAAATACATACTCTCAGAAAAGTCCAAGTTCTGATTCAATTTATGTAATTGTGGGATCATTTAAGAATCAATATAATGCTATATACCTTCAGAGGGATTTAAGAAAAAAAGGATTTAATAATGCAGTTTCATTAAACCGAATAAATGGATTTTATAGAGTTTCGATAGAGCGTTTTTCTGAAATAGGAAAGGCTAAAAAATTCATCGAAGAAAATCAAATTAAAAAGTCTGAGTTTTGGTATCAATATTCAAATGGTCAAATTATTAAAAATTATGACGAAAAATCAAATAATAATATTTCAACTGAAACCGACTCAAAATTAAATGAAAAAACAAATAAGGAGGTTCAAATCACAGAGCCTTCAAAAGAATTAGTAAAAACCAAAATAAAAGAAAATATAGTTAAAAGTAATATAGAAACTAAAAAAGAAAATAAACCGAAATCAAAAATAAATATCATAGACACGACTGGGTTTCAACCTCAACCTCAAGTTAAAGATGATTTAGAAAGTAAATTTTTAATCAATCAACAGTCAAACCTTTCACACTCCATAAACAATAAAAATTCGGAATTCAATTTGGAAAATAATGTTAATAATAGTTTTTCTTATAATAATCAAAATGGCAGATTCCAACCTCAGCAAAATCATGGAACAGATTCATTATCCAGATTATATGATCGAAAATCGAGAGTACAAAGGCAAAATATATTTACTGCAAGAAGTAATTTTGAATCTTATGAGTATTCTCCTGCGATTGAAAAATATTTAAAGATTGTTAGATCAGGAAGAGCCTCTAAAGAAGCTTATCAATTTTTAGCTTTGTCTTTTTTTAATAATAGTCAATATGATTTAGCTACAATATGGTTCAATAAATTAATAAATACTTATCCAAAGGGTCTTGATCCTGAAATATATTTTAAAGCTGCAATTTCATTTAAAAGTATTGAAGCATACGAGGTAGCGGATCAACTCACTGAAAAATATTTAAAACTAACCAATAATTCAATTTTACAAAACAATTATACATCATCCAAAAATTATTTAAACGATATATTCGAATCAGAGTTTATTTATAAGCTATATGAAACAAAAATAAATTCAGGGAAATCAGATTTTGGTCCTAATTTCTACAGTGACAATGAGATTATTTTTTCATCATCTGAAGATGCAACTGGGGATAAAAATTATGACTGGTCGAATGAGCCTTTTTTAGATCTTTTTGTTGCTGAAATTGATTCATTAGGAGTTCTTGTTAATAGGGAAAGACTAGGAGGGGAAGTAAATACAAAATACCATGAGTCTTCAGCGACAATATCTAAAGATGGTAAGACAATGTATTTTACCAGAAATAATTATTTCAATGGGAAATTGAAAAGATCAAGAGATAATGAGGTGAAATTGAAGGTATATAAAGCAACAAAAAATGATAATAACTCTTGGGGGTCCATCAAGGAGCTTCCTTTTAATGGGAACGATTTCTCAGTGGCTCACCCAGCTCTGAGTCCTGATGGTAAAAAATTATATTTTTCATCAGATATGCCAGGAACATTTGGTAAGTCTGATATATGGTTTGTTTATATTTATGATAATGAGGAGTACAGTCAACCGATTAATTTAGGGCCAAACGTTAACACTGAGTTTAGGGAATCTTTCCCTTTTATTGATGATGGTTTTAATTTGTTTTATTCGAGTGATGGTAAGATGGGACTTGGAGGGTTTGATGTATTTTCAGCTAAATTAAATAGTAGAGGCTTTCCTTCTAAAAGTAAAAACCTAGGTATTCCATTAAACTCTCCCTTTGATGATTTCGGTTTCGTTTTTAAAAATTCTAAAGAATTTGGATACTTTTCTTCAAACAGAAGTGGACCAAATGGAAGTTCCTCAGATCAAGTTTATAGGATAACTAGGAATTTAAGACCCAAAAAAGAAATGGCTTCATACCGAAATGAGGGGCTCACAGTTGTAAATAATGTAGAGTATAGAAAACCTCAAGAATGTTCTCCATCAATTTCTGGGTCTGTTTATGACATATATACTAGAGAGCTTTTAGTCGGGTCTTTAGTTGAATTATTAAATCAAAATGACAATCCAATAGATGAAACTATTGCAGATGAAAAAGGTCAATTTTATTTTTCAAAGAGAGACTACTATTGTGAAAATAGATACAAAATCAGAGTCTCTAACGGTTTAGGATATGATTCCAGAATAGTTGATTTAATCTTTGATGACAGCCCAAATATAATTGAAAATGTGGGTCTAAAATGGAATAAAGAATGTCTCCCTTATGATTTAATATGTTTACTAAATATAAAGCCTATTTACTTTGATTTAGACAAATATACTCTTAGGCCATCTTCAATAATTTCTCTTAATGAGGTTTTCAGAACATTAATTAAATATCCTAATATGATTTTAGAAGTAAATTCGTACGCTGACTCACGAGCTTCTATTCCATATAACAGGATATTGTCATTAAGACGAGCTCAAGTAACAAAATCCTGGCTTGTAAAAAAGGGTATTGATTCAAATAGATTATTAATTAAAGCATATGGAGAAGAAAATATAGATAATTTATGTGGAGATAATGTTGATTGTTCGGAAAGAGAATATCAATTAAATAGAAAATCCTCATTTAAAATTTTAAAATTTTGATTTAAACATCGACCCCTATATCAACTACGTCTTTAAGACGCGTTATCCTCAAGTGGGGTCGATGTTTATAATTTTTTTCTTTTGATCTTCGTATCTTTAAACAAAGTAAAAAAAACATGAAGTTCAATATAAGTTTATTTCTATTAATTACATTTATAATTAATGTTTCTGCTCAAAAAAAATACAGCAATAAATTCATTAAAGAAAAGAAGATTTTAGCGCAAAATCTAACTCATGAAAGTCATAAAAAAACACAAGTTATGGTTGATAAAGTATTTAGCTTTGCTGAGCTTGGATTCCATGAAGTAGAATCCTCAAAGTATCTTACCAATATTCTTGAAAATGCAAATTTTAAAATCGATTATCAGATATCTGATATTCCTACTGCATGGTTTGCAAAATGGAGTAACGGTGAAGGTCCAATTATTGCACTTGGTAGTGATGTTGACGGTATTCCCAAGGCATCGCAGTATCCAGGTGTTGCATACCATAAACCAATGGTTAAAGGAGCACCTGGTCATGGTGAGGGACATAACTCGGGTCTGCCAGTAGTTATAACAGCCGCCTTGGCAGTTCAAAAAATAATGAAGGATAATAATATTAAAGGAACTTTAATTATTTGGCCTGGTATCGCTGAAGAACAACTTGGTTCAAAAGCATGGTATGTTAGAGATGGGTATTTTGATGATATTGATATGTGCATTTTTACTCATGTAAGCAGTAATATGTCTGTGTCTTGGGGGCAAGCAACAGGCACTGGTTTAATATCAGTTGAATATACCTTTTATGGAGAATCCGCTCATTCTGCAGGAGCTCCTTGGAGAGCAAGAAGTGCTCTGGATGCTGCAGAACTTATGAATATTGGTTGGAATTATAAACGCGAGCATCTTCACCCATTAAAGAGATCACATTCTATTTTTAGAAAATCCGGAGACCAACCAAATGTTGTTCCCTCAGAAGCATCTATTTGGTACTACTTGAGGGATGTTAAATATGATGGGATTATGAAAATGTATAATGATGCAAATAATATTGCTGAGGGAGCAGCTAAAATGACGGACACTAAATTTTCCTCCAAGGTTCTAGGATCTGCATGGCCAAGACATTTTAATAAAGTAATTGCAGAAACGATGTATGAAAATATTAAGGAAGTGGGTTTGCCAACTTGGTCAGAAAAGGACCAAAAACTTGCGAAGGCTGTTCAAAAAGTTGTTAAGTCAAATAACCAAGATGGATTAGCTATGAAGCTTTCAAAAATTGGAATACCTCAAAAAAGATTTATAAGTGGAGGTTCAGATGATATAGGTGATATTTCATGGAAAGTACCGACCGTTACACTTAGATTTCCTTCAAATATTCCCGGACTTCAAGGTCATCACTGGTCAAATGCAATAACTATGGCAACACCAATTGCTCATAAAGGAGCAACTGCGGGAGCAAAAGTGGTTGCAATGACAGTGCTAGACTTTCTTTTAAATCCAAACTTATTAAAAGAGGCAAAAAATTATTTTAATAATGTCCAACTAAAGGAAGATAATTACAGGCCAATGATATCAAAAGATGACCCTCCACCAACGGAATTAAACACAAGTATAATGTCTAAGTACAAACCTCTTTTGAGCAAATTTTATTATGACGAAACCAAATATGAAACTTATTTAGATCAACTTGGGATAGAATACCCAACTTTGAAGGAATAAAAAAAAGCCTCCGATAAGGAGGCTTTATAAATTAATTTTCGCTTATAAATTTATACATTACAACTTTCTTCTTTAAGTCTCTAAGTTTAGACCAATCCAAGCTATTACGAGATACATCCGATGCGGTTCCTAAATTTGTTTTCAAAAAATCTTTATATTCATCAAACCAGTCAATTGTCACGTGAGAAAAATAGTTGTCACTACCATAGTCATCTATTCTTCTATGAAAATTCCAACCAACACGAAGAGAATTATCTGGAATTGATTTTGTGTAACTTAATTCTGTCTTTTCGTATGTGCCCCACTTTTTTGGATTAGCACTCATAAAATTTAAAACCATTATTTGAGGCAAATAATCGACCCCCTTTTTTCTTGCTGATCCAAGATCTATCCACTTAACTTGACCAACTCTTTCTCTTATATCATTTACATCCTCCCACATTAGTTCCCAAGATTTGTCAGTCATATCAAAATACTCTCTAGCACCAGTTTCTACTGGATATTTATCCATATCGAAGATGTAAGTTATCATGTGCGTAAAATCTTCTTGAGGATTATCTACAACTTTCCAGACATCCCATTGCAGTAATTTTTCCTCCTTGATTCTGTTGGTGTGTATTTTTGAAAAGGTCTCTTTGATATAGTTGTCATAAGCTTGAACATCATGTGCCTTTACAAAAACAATGTCATAAAGTTTAGTTTGCCCAATTGCTATTGTTGCAAACAAAAAAAAGATTAATAAAAATATTTTTTTCATATTTAATTTGTTTATGGTTAATAATCTTAAATATAATTTTTTTTAAACAAGAATTAAAGTTTTTACATTTTTATTGATGAATATAGATTTTAATTTAAAAAAAATAATCTTTTGTTATCATATCCTTAAATTTAAATTAAAATATCACTTTTATTTCAAAAGTAATTTTCTACATTTTTATATTTGCGCAACGTTAACTAATGCTTAAAAAATTTTTTTTATTTTATGTTTTATCTCTGAGTTTTTTTAACTCCAATTCTCAAAGTATAATTTCTGGAAAAATAATCGAAAATTCTGACATTGGTATTCCTTATGCAGATATCTTGCTCCTAGATGAACAAGGGAATTGGACTAACGATAGAACGTCGTCTGATGAAAATGGATACTTTAAATTATCCACTAATGAAACTGGAAAATTCAAAATTTCTATTATTAGTATTGGTTTTGAAAAGTATGAATCAGATTTTTTTTCACTCACATTAGACAAAGCAATTGATTTTGGAACAATAAATCTTGAGCAGGAGTCATTTGAATTAAACGATGTAGATGTAACTGCTAAGAGAAAAATAGCTTATAAACGTGAAATTGATAGAACCGTTATTGATTTAGAAACCGATTCATCTACATCCGGTGCTTCTTTATTAGATGTTTTGGAAAGAACTCCTGGTGTGATTGTAGATAGACAATCCCAATCTATATCCATGTTAGGTAAATCAGGAGTGAATGTTATGATAAATGGCAAAATAAGTTACATGCCCATAAATGCACTCGTTCAGTATCTCAATGGAATGAATGCAGATAATGCAAAATCAATTGAATTAATAACGACTCCACCTGCAAACTTTGATGCTGAGGGCAATGCAGGATTTATAAATATTGAATTAAAGAAAAACCCTCAAGAAGGTTACAACGGAAACTTAACTCTTGGTAACGGATTTGGAGATGATAGAACCATTCAAAATACGTCCACAAATTTTAATCTCAATTCAAACAGCATCCATATGACATTTAATTATTCTCTGTTAAATAATCTTTTACCTGCAAATGCAGAATTAAACAGATCATCTTACGAAACAGATTTCCCCGAGGATGTTAAATACACCTGGAACAGAGATAATCATAGACAGGTCCACAACCTTAGATATTCATTCGTTTACGATTTTTCAGAAAAAACAGAAGCTGGTTTCTCAATTACTGGATATTCTAATAATTATAAAACAAATGCAATGTCTATTAACGAGTACTCAACTAGGCCAAATGATATCGATTTTATGAATCTAACGGAGGACAACTATTGGAAGAGTTTTCAGATTGATTCATATATTTCATATAAATTCAATGATGAAAAAAAATTATCCTTTGATTTTAATTATTTAAAATATCTCAATGATCAACCAATAAATTATTTAATAACAAGTAGTGGAAACTCTTTATCACAAAGAAATTTATTAAGTAAAAAAAACTCACCTTTTGATATCAAGGCATACATGTTAGATTTTGAGGACAAAATCTTAAAAAATGTTAATTTTTCAGCAGGTTTAAAATTTATCAAATCAGATTTTACAAATGAAAATAGTTTATTTGAAGAAAATCAAACTGTTGATTTCTTTACTTCAACAAGTGTACTTGATGAAAGTGTTTCAGCTGTATACGCTCAATTTGACACCAAGTTTAACGAAAATATCACGTTTAAATCTGGTATACGATTTGAAAACACTCAGACACTTGTTACAGACCAAATTGGAAATGCTTTAGTAGATCGTAATTATGGGAATTTTTTTCCAAGTATTTTTTTGGGATATAAACTAAATGATAAAAACAATCTTAATTTATCTTTTAGTAAGAGAATAAATCGTCCAGCATTTACTGATTTAGCACCATTTGTGTTATTTTTTGATTTAGATTCTGGTATTCAAGGGAATACATCTTTACAACCCTCTTTTACAGATAATTTTCAAATCGATTATAGATTCAATTCAATTAGTATTTCAGCTCAATATGCTATTGAAAATGATGTAATGGGAAGATTTCAACCAAAATTCTTAGAAAATGGTTTTTTAATTTTAAGGCCTGAAAATCTAGATTCCCAAAAAACTGTTAGTGCTATAATTAATTTCCCAGTTTATCCGGTTAATTGGTGGGATATTAGATTTTTTACGACCTATTCTTATTCTAATCTTGTTCATAATTCAGATCAGTATACATTAGATAGAAACAACTCTAATATTAGATTTAACATCAATAATGATATCACTTTGGGTAAAGACTATACTCTACAGATTTTCGGGACCTACAGGTCAAGACAGTTATTTGGTGCATATGATCTTTTACCTGCAGGTATGCTAAATATAACATTCCAAAAAAAGACAGATAATTTTATATACACTTTAAATGCTGTAAATATTTTAGATTCCAATTATTTTAGATGGGATTCAGATATTCCGGGCATAAATTTAGAATCATTTGGATACATTGATTTCACCCCACCTCAAATAAAATTAAATATTGCTTATAATTTTGGCAATCAAAACTTGAAATCAAAAAAAGTTAAAGCAAGCGATCAGACAAAGAGAATTCAAATTCAAGATGACTAGTTCTTCTGAAGAACGGAATAATTTCCTGCCACCTCGCAACCTGCATTTTTACCTATATCTTCAAAAAGAACCTTATTTGTTTTTTTATTATATAATTTAACTTCAATTTTGGAAGTCATACTTTCATCAATTTTTGCATCCATGAATCCTTGAATTGGTGCAGCCAGAGTAGCTGTTTTAGATCTGTAGACTAAAATTTTTAAAATATGTTTTGGATTTTCAATCTTTATGTCAACTTGTTTATCGTTTATTTTACATTTTTTAACTTTTGAAAAGTTATATGTTGTAAACTCTATAAGTTTGTTTTTTATCCACAGCCCCGCTATAAAACCGTTAAAAGAAAACATTTTAAGTGGGATTTTCGCAATTGAGCATTTAAAAGAAATTTTAGGTTCACCAAAATGATTTGATTGTATCCAAACATATCCAATTGGGAACGAATGTCCCCAATCTTTTTCTGTATATCCCCTTCCACCTCTAAAGTCAACTTTTTTCCCTTTTATAAAAAGTTCCCCAGTAATCGAGTGATCCATACTTAAAATTCCATGATAGCACTCCATGAAAGGGACAAATGAAAATGGGCCCATTATACCAGGTGAAAAAAATGAACTTGACCAAGGTGTAACATTTTGGAATTTTAAGCTTCCTTTAATATTCTGAAGATGTAGGTCTATAGAATGAGTAGTAAATCGGTTTTTGTCAATTTCAATTATGTGTTTATTAGGACTAGCTTTAAACGACTCAAACGGGAATTTGATATATTCAGATGTTGAATTTTTACCATCTAAAATCTGTACAAAAGCCTGCTTATTTCCATGTTCATCCATAGCAACGCCAGGAATAAAGGCAAAAGCACTTTTTTCATCTTTAGAAACGATTTTGTAATACCAACCTTCAAAAAATCTTTTTTTCTTTCCCCACCCATGATATAACTCGGGATTCCAAATTCCTCTAATTTTTTGAGCTATCAATTTTTTTGTGTTTATCGTAAAAAACAAATATATTCATACTATGGTTATAAGGCGGATTTTCTATTTATTATTTCTTCTTGTTCTTTCTTGCTCAAAAGATAAGGATGAGGAGCCAGAATATGTCCTTAAAAATTATGATGTTTCTGTTGAAGCTACAGAGGGTGGTACCGTAAGCTATGCTGGAGGTTCAATTCAAGCTGGACAAACTGTAACTGTTAGTGCAACTCCCATTGAGGGATATCAGTTTACTGGTTGGTCAGGAGATGTTACAGGTAATGAAAATCCATTGACTGTAACTATAAATTCAAACATTAGTATAACAGCAAATTTTGAAAGAGTAAAATATGTATTAAATGTTGGAGTAGTTGGTTCAGGACAAGTTAGTCAAACCATTATAAGTTCATCTAAAAAAGGAGAAGAATATAATGCCGGAACTGTTATAAGGTTAAATGCAAATCCTAATTCGGGATCTTTATTTACTACATGGTCTGGATCTACTTCCGAAACATCGAGTGAAATAGATATAACATTAGATGGAACAAAATCAGTTACAGCTACTTTTGAAGAACAAATTTTTAATTTGGTTAGCCAAGACAATGTTTTTATTGGGACTGGTAGGTGGAAAATTAGAAAACCTAATACTGGTGATAGAGGAAGTGGAAAAATAAATCACTGTGAAATTACAGAGTTAATTTTTAGAAAGGATGGTACCTTTACCATTGTTTTTACAGATTTAACGGTTGCAGGAATTTATAGGGTAAGTCAAAGCCAAACTTCATCTTTTAGTCTTGACCTCTCAGTTGCGAGAAATAGCTATGGGAAAATAGATAAACTCACCTTAACTGATAATTACATCAGTTTTAGTATTGTTTCAACAGATTGTGACAAGACGATTGAGGCAGACAAAGATAAAGATTACGATGAGTCAAAAGATCCTCTAGCATGTAAGATAGAAGGTAATCTTTTAAGTGGTCCTCAATCGCAAGTGGTTTCTCAAACTCAGTCAATCGCTGAAGTTAAATATGAGTTTTCAACAAATTGTCCTCAATTAATTAATTCCAGCGTATCGAACCTACCACCCGGAGTGACAATGTCATTTGTTGATAATATTGCTACTATTTCGGGAGCTCCTACTTCACAGGCAAGTGGGGTATATAATTATTTAATTTCACTAGACAATGCACTTTCTGCTACAGCTACTGATCCTGCTGCACCAGCTTCTGCAGAATTCTCCATTGAAGGGACAATTGAAGTGTCATCTAATGTAACCCAAACCTCATGTAGTCAAGCTTCTATAACTCTAATAGATGGAAATCCTAACCAAAATATTATCATCGGTGAATCAATTGGCACTATCGTCTGGGAGTTATCTACTGACTGCCCACCAGATTCCAATGGGGTACCTCTAAATTCGAGTGCAAGTGGACTTCCTCAGGGAGTAACTTACAGTTTCTCAGGACAAAATAATCGAATTTTTGTTCAAGGTACACCTAGTTCGGTAGGAACCTATTCTTATAATATTATCTATTATGATCAACAACAATTATCTAATTCAAGTGTTGTTGCCTCTGTTACTGGAGTAATTACAGTTGCTGCAAGTTCAACGACTTCAAGCACTTCATGTTCTGCTGATCCATGTACAATTAGTGGCGCGCTTGTTAGTGGAGCCCAATCATTAACAACTACCGTTTCTACCGATAGCGTTCTTGTTCGATATGATTTTACTAATACTTGCTCACAAGTTCTTCAAGCATCTGTTACAGGCTTGCCTCCGGGAGTTACTTATATAGTTCAAGAGGTAAATTCTTCTCTTGCGTATGTTCAATTAAGAGGAATTCCTACCAGTGTAGGTAACTATAATTATACAATAAATGTTGATAATTCTCTTATTGCAACAGCTTCTGCCCCAGCTTGTGCAGCGACAGCTTCAACTACGATAACTGGATCTATTTCTGTAGTAGCCTCGTCAACTGCTGCAACTTCTTGTACCCAAGCATCTATTTCTTTAGTCAGTGGTAATCCAAATCAAAATATAACCCTTGGTAATGCAATTGGTAATGTAACATGGGGACTAAGCACAGATTGCCCACCTGATGGTAATGGAGTACCACTAAACTCAAGTGCAAGTGGTCTTCCACCAGGAGTGATTTATAGTTTTTCAGGGCAAAGTCAGCAAATTTTCTTGAGTGGTACACCTAGTTCGGTAGGAACCTATTCTTATAATATTATCTATTATGATCAACAACAATTATCTAATTCAAGTGTTGTTGCATCAGTTACTGGAATAATCGGAATTTCTTCTGCTGCATCTTCTACCAATTCTACTCAATCTTGGTCTATTGATGTAACAGCTCAAGATAGCAATGATTATCAACTGGCAGGAAATGACAGGAATGGAACCGTTTCTGGAAACGATCCAACAGTTACAATCGCTCTGGGTGACACACTAAATTTTAACGTAAATTCACCAGGTCATCCATTTTATTTGAAAACCCAATCCACTACTGGTACTGGCAATCAGGTTAGTGGAGCTACAAATCAAGGAACTGAAAATGCAACAGTTACTTGGACCCCAACTGCAACGGGTACCTATTATTATATTTGCTCATTACATGGAGGAATGGCAGGTACCATTATAGTTCAATAAAAAAAACCTCCATGTAATGGAGGTTTAAGTGTTTATTTTTTTAAAGGCATCCTCTTAGCCTTTAACCTTTTTGCTTGTTG
>CACJHA010000025.1 GCA_902593075.1 uncultured Bacteroidota bacterium | reverse complement strand
TGAACCAATAAATATTAAAGAAATAATTGAAATGGGGAAAAAGGGAGAAAAACAACTTATAAAAATTTTAATTGAACTACTAAAAACTATTTAAATTGAATTACAAGGGTGTGTTATTTTTCGTAATATTTTTTTTTACTTCTAATAGTTTAATCTCACAGAAAAATATTCACGATATCTGGAATTCTGAATTAAAAAAATATGTAGATGACCAGGGAAATGTGAACTACCGCATGTGGAAAAAAAATTCAAAACTATTAGAAACCTACTTGATAAATTTGGAAAATAACCCTCCAATTAATCAATGGACTAAAAATGATTCCTTAGCTTATTTTATTAATGCATATAACGCTGTTACAGTAAAATTGATTTTAGATAATTATCCTTTAAGAAGCATAAAAGATTTGATTATACCTTGGTGGTTAAAAAGGTTTAGGCTTAAAAATGAAAAAATAACACTCAATTTTATTGAGCACAAAATTCTTAGAAAGATGGATGAACCAAGGATTCACTTTGCAATCAATTGTGCATCAAGATCATGTCCTAAACTTCAAAATGAAGCCTATTACTCTCATAAACTAGAAAACCAATTAGATAACGCAACGAGTGAATTTATAAATGATCAAACAAAGAATAAAATAAACGTAAACCGTTTAATGCTGTCAAAAATATTTTCTTGGTTTAAGAATGATTTTGGAAATAAGATTCAATTGCTGAAATTTGTAAATAAATATTCTAGAATAAAAATTTTGGAAAATACAAGAATAGAATATTTGAATTATGATTGGAATTTAAATGAAAAATTTATTAAATGAATTTTATAAAAAATATTTTTAGGTATGGCATTGCGTCAGCATTCGCAGGAATTGTGTGCTGCGTGGCTCCAATGATTTTATTCCAACTTGGTTTAATTGGAGGCATTTATGCTATTTCTTTTGCGGACTTTTTTTATAAACCTGACGGATCTCTTGGTTTATTTGGCTGGTTAATTAGGATTATCGGTTTATCAATAGTTTGTTATGGTATATATAGATTTAACATTAAAGAAGATTGTTCTTTAAATTCTGACAATCAAAAAAGAATCAATAAACTATTATTTTCTGTTTTATTAATAACCTTTTCCTTGTCACTTTTCCTCTCTCTTGAAAAATTGTCCTCAATTTATTTTGACAAATATATTGTGCCTGCTCAAAAGAAGGAATATCAAGAAAAACTAACTGAGTGAGGATATCAGTTATTATTCCTGCATTTAATGAGGAGAAAAGCATCCCTTATGTTTTAAATGATATCCCAAATTTTGTTAACCAAATTATAGTTTGCGATAATTCATCAACCGATAAAACATCTGAAATAGCAAAAAGTTTTGGTGCAAAAGTGGTTTTTGAAAAGAAAAAAGGTTATGGTTATGCATGTTTAAAGGCAATTTCATATTTAAAAAATCTCAAAGTTAAACCTGAAATTGTTGTTTTTATCGATGGTGATTATTCCGATGATCCTAAAGAAATGAAAAAAATTATCGATCCAATTGTTAGTGAGGGATATGACTTTGTTTTAGGGGCTAGAACGGAAAGCTTGAGAGATAAACATTCAATGACAACTCATCAAATTTTTGGTAATTGGTTGGCCTGCTTATTAATGAAGATATTTTTTGATTCAACGTTCAAAGACCTTGGTCCATTTAGAGCTATTACCTGGGATAAACTAATGCAACTAAATATGCGAGATAAAACATTTGGCTGGACAATTGAGATGCAAATAAAGGCTTTAATGAAAAATTATAAATACAAAGAGATAGCTGTTAAATACAAAAAACGAATAGGAAAGTCTAAGATATCAGGAACATTGAAGGGATCTATTTTAGCAGGAAAAAAGATTCTATATCTTATTTTTAAGTATTATTTGAAAAAAAAGGGTGGATTATTATGATAATGAATATTTTAACAATGTTTTTTATAATTATTTATTCAGTTTGCTCTGTATCAATATTTTTTTTTAGTCTTATACAACTTGACCTATTCTTAAATTACAAAAAGAGCAAAAATAAAGCACAGAATATAATTTTAACAAATTTTAAAAATCTTCCTTTTGTAACAGTTCAACTACCGATTTACAATGAACAAAATGTAATAAAAAGATTGTTAGATGCGGTCGTTGAAATGGATTATCCAAGTGATAAAATTGAAATACAGGTTTTGGACGATTCAGATGATAATTCAAGTATTTACGTCAAAAATTTAATTTCACAATTAAAAAGTAAAACTAACCTTAAAATAAACCATATAATTAGAAAAAACAGAGATGGATTTAAAGCTGGAGCCTTGAAGTATGGTCTCAAAATTGCAAAAGGCAATTATATTGCAATTTTTGATGCAGATTTTATCCCAAGAAGTGATTGGCTAAAAAAAACAATTTGTGGATTCAAAGATCCAAAAATTGGAGTTGTTCAAACTAAGTGGAATCATATAAACAAAAATTTTTCTCTATTAACAAAAATTCAAGCTTTTGCACTTGATATTCACTTCACGTTGGAGCAAGTAGGAAGAAATTTTAACAGTTATTTTTTGAATTTCAACGGTACTGCAGGGATATGGAGAAAAGAAGCAATTGTAAATTCTGGTAATTGGAACGGTGATACATTAACTGAAGATCTTGACTTGAGTTATAGAGCTCAATTAAGAGGTTGGAGAATAAAATATATTGAATCAATAAATGCTCCAGCTGAAATTCCTTTTTTAATTAGCGCAATTAAGTCTCAACAATTTAGATGGAATAAAGGTGGTGCTGAAAATTTTAAAAAGCATTTTCCAAGTATTATAAAAAATAGTAATTTAAAATTTGCAACTAAGTTGCATTGTATTTTTCATCTTTTCAGTAGTAGTCTTTTTCTGAGCGTTTTTTTATTATCGGTTCTAAGTGTTCCTCTCTCTTATGTATCAAACACTACTAATAAATTCAACTGGTTTTTTAATTTCTCTTCCCTTTTTGTTTTAAGCACATTTATTTTCTTTTATATATACTGGAAACTTTACAAATTAGTAAACAAAAAAAAAATCAATTCATTTTTTGAATACATTAAAATTTTTACTTCTTTTTATTCCATTTCAGGGGCATTTGCTTTTCAAAATTCAATAGCAGTTTTGCAAGGTTTTATAGGAAAAAAATCACAATTTGTAAGGACACCTAAATTTAATTTGACTTCTGGAGAAACCAACTTGAAAGAAAAAAAATATGTAAATGAATCTAGGTCATATTATTTTATAATCGAAGGTTTTCTGGCTCTTTATTTTTTGGTAAGTATAATTACTACAATTTTGTTTGCAAATAGAAACTTTGGATTTTTGCCCTTTCATTTATTTCTATTTTTTGGGTATACCTATATTTTTGTTTGTTCATTAAGAAAATTATGCGGTGGGGTTAAATAAAATATTATATTTTTTCTTGCTTCTTTTGATATATTTTTTTAGCGGATATATTTTTGAAAGACATGAGACAGAAATTATTTTTTTTCTTTTTTTCTCATGTTTTGCATTAACTTTTTTAGTGTCAAAAAAAATATCACTATCTGAAATTCTTTTTTTTGGCATTTCTTTTAGACTCGTATTATTTTTTGCTTATCCTTGGTTGTCGGACGATTTTTACAGATTTATTTGGGATGGACTTGTAATTGGTGAAAATATTAATCCATATGAATATACACCTTCGGAATTGATTAATAAAGTGGAGGGGTTAGGAACAAAAAAAATTTTTGGAGAATTATATGGAAAAATGAGTACTCTGAATAGTTTGAACTATAGTCCTTACCCCCCAATAAATCAATTTTTATTTTTCTTATCAACTTCGTTTAAAAAGGATATTTTCTTCAGTTTGATTTCCATGAGGTCATTAATAATTGTATCAGATATACTAAACTTTTTTATAGGATGTAGAATTTTAAAAAAATTAAAATTTAAAGAAGAAAAAATTTTATGGTATTTTTTAAATCCTCTAGTAATTATTGAATTAACAGGGAATTTACATTTTGAAGGGTTCATGTTAACTTTTTTTGGTTTTGGAATCCTTTTATTTTTGGAAAACAAAAAATTATTTGCTCTTTTTCCCCTTGCTCTTTCTGTTGGCACAAAATTAATTACAATAATTATTATTCCTTTTCTTATCAAGAAAAAAAAAATAGGTGAAAATTTGAAAATCATGATTTTATTTTTTGGACTACTGTTTTTCATTTTTTTTCTCCCAATTGGAATCAATAATTTGCCAAACTTTTACAATACAATTAAATTATGGTTTTCAAATCTTGAATTCAATGGAAGTATATATTATGCAATAAGACATTTAGGTTACAAAATAAAGGGATACAATATCATTAATAGTGTTGGATTCATTACCCCTCTTTTAACTACTATAATTATGCTATCCTTATTGTTTAATAAAAACAATCAAAAAATAAAAACAATCTTAGAAAAGATGTTTCTACTACTATTCATTTTCTACTTGATATCAATGGTTATACACCCTTGGTACATAATTACAATTTTATATTTAGGTCTTTTTACTAAGTACAATTTTCAAATTATATGGAGCGCCTTGATTTTTTTGACCTATTCTGCTTATCAAAGTTCTAAAGTGGAAGAAAATTTTTATTTAATAGGATTAGAATATATTGTTGTCTTTGGATTTTTTATTTATGAATTTTTAGGACAAGAAAAAATTAAAACATTTTTAAAAAAGAAATTTCTTTTTTAGTTAGAATTCTCCATTTACCACGTTCTAAATTTTTTTTATTAAAATTTAAAATAGACACAACATCATATTTAATTACACTATAGTTAAATTTTTTAAAAAAATTTAAAATATAATTCCCCTGGATTAAGGATGTTTCGATTCCAATTATATTTTTGGGTTTATTAACAACATAATCAATTTTTCTCACGATTATTTTTTTTGATACTTTTTTCAAAATGTGCTTTTTCATTTTATTGATGTCAATAGATGATATTTCTTTATTCAAATTCACTTGGTAGATAATTTTTATTTTGGAGGATTTTTTTCTTAATTTTTCAATTAACTGAAGGTCATTTGAGAAAAATACTAGACCAAGATTTGACCTTCCTAATGAAAATAAAGTTTTTAATTTGGTGGAGGTTTTAATTGAAATTAAATCTCTGCATAATCTATGTTGATTGTTTTCATTTGTTGTGGCTAAATACCCTTTAGGCTTATTCAGAATTATATGAATATTTTTTTGTCCAGTAATTTCTTGACCGTTAAAATAGACCTTATCTCCACTTCTTATTTTATATCCTAATTGATTAATTATTTTATCATTCACCCTCACTTCTCCCATAGATATGTACATGTCTGCCTCTCTTCTTGAACACAAACCAGAATTAGAAATGAACTTGTTTAATCTTATTAATTCTTTCACAAAGTTTAAAATTTATAAATAATTTCTTTTTTGTAATCCCTTAGATTTTCAAAAGTTCTTTCTAAGTCAAGTGTAAAACCTAATAAAAAACCTCCTCCTCCTGATCCACATAATTTAAAAAAGTAATTATCTGTTCTTATACCTTCATCCCACAATTTTGTAAATTTATTTGGAATCATTGGTTGAAAATTTTTTAGAGTAATTTCAGAAAGAATTTTTATGCTATTAAACATTGAATTAATATCTCCATTTAAAAATTCATTAATGCAGGTTTTTGAATACCTGATGAATTGATTCTTCATCATATAATTAAAATTTTCATCTTCCATTTTTTTAAAAAACAAGGAAACCATTGAAGACGTATCGGAAGAGGTTCCTGAATCGAGTATAAAGATACCGCCATAACCCAAAGCTTTTTCTTCTGGCATTTTTGTGACTTGAATCTCATTTTGAGACTTGATTAAAATTGGTAATCCTAAGTAACAATTTAAGGGGTCTATTCCAGATGACTCTCCGTGATAATAGGACTCCATTTCAGAAAAAATATTTTTGAGTTTTTGTAATTTATTTTTCGTTAACTTTTCTTCCGAAGATATTTTGTCTTTAACATATCGATCATAGAATGCGGCTACTAATGCTCCGCTGCTACCTAATCCATATCCTTGAGGAATATTGCTTTCAAAAAAAAGATTATTTTTTTTGTCCTTATTAATGCTTAACCAATCTAAATCTGGAAGATTTTTAACTTTTTTTTTTAAATATTCTATGAATTCTAAAATTTTCTTTTGGGAATCCTTATTTTTTTTTCCTGCATTTAATTTTAATGATCCTTTATATAAATTATATGGAATCGCAAATCCAAAAGAATTTAGTACAATGCTATATTCTCCAAAAAGTAAAATTTTAGAACTAAAAAAAGAATTATTCATATTAATTAAAGCTACAATAATTTAGTTCCTAACCCAACCTTGTCATTTATAAAAGAGTTTTTGTGACAATAATAAATCAATTTTTCTTCTATAAATTTTATTACTTTAAAGCTATAATTCTCTGGATAAAGAAGATGTACATTTGGTCCTGCATCCAATGTAAAACAAACTGGAACTTTTTCCTCTTCTCTAAATTTTTTTATTAATTCTATTACTTCTAAAGTTTTGGATTTAATTAAAACCGTTGGTGGATTAGATGACATCATTAAAGCATGAAGTGTCATTGCTTCCTCCTCAACTACTTTTATAAAAACCTCTAAATCCCCGATTGAAATTGCATTGAGTATTATTTCTAAATTTTTCTTTGCTTGATTTTTTCTGTCATTTAAAAATGGATGATCGGTCATCTTTTTATGGCCGTCTGAACTGCTCAAAGTTTTGATTTTATCATCAATAATTAAAATTGTGTTTTGGTAATTTTTAAAAACCTTGTGAGTTTTGTTATTATAATTGACAGCAAAAAAATTGGAACATCCAGAATGAAATTCATTTTCTCCCCAAATCATCAAAGGCCCAGAAATACTTCTAGACCCGCTTCCTGAACCTAATCTTGCTATAAATGAAACCTTATTCAAAAATTTTTGTTCTGTCATTCTCTTATTATAGCTTTTTTCAATACTAACAATACAAAAAGCCAATGAAGAAAATGCTGACGCAGAAGAAGCAATTCCACTACTATGAGGAAATGTATTTTTTGAATTTATTTTTAAAAATAAATTTTTTAAATATGGACAAAAAGTGGAAATTCTCTCAAAAAATTCTTCAATTTTATTTTCAAAAGATTTTTTTGTTTTTCCGTCATATAAAAAATCGAACTTACCCTGTCCTTTCAATCTTTGAGAATATTCAATTGAAGTTTCAGTTTTACAATTTGATAATGTAAAACTTAATGACGGGTTTATAGGGAATTGTAATCCATATTTACCCCAATATTTAATTAGTGCAATATTTGAAGGAGACTCACAAACAATTCTACCTTCCTTTGGTTTAAAATTTTTTGAAATAAAAATCGATGTGTCCATTAAATCACAAAAATAAAGGTTAGGTAATTGTATTTTTAAAAATAATTTAAAATATTTTTTAATTTGTCAGGATAATCGGTAATTATACCATCTACTCCAATAGAAATTAATTTCTTCATTTCATCTTCATCATTAACTGTATATGGAAATAATTTATAACCCTCGGAATTAATTAAATCAACATTTTTTTTATTTAAAAATTTATAATTGGAGTTTATTGACATAGCCTTAACTTTTCCTGCAAATTTTAAAGCAAATAAAGGATTTCCATCGATTAAAACCCCAATCGGTATTTTTTGGGACTTAGATCTGAGAACAAGAAGTTCATCCCAATCAAAACTTGAAACCAATATATTTTCCTCTTTTAACAAATCTTTTTTGAAATATTTTTTTAAGATTGCAATTGTTGGAATTGCAGTTCCTTTTCCTTTGAGTTCAATATTTAACATTAAATCGTCAAGTTGTAGAGATAAGATTTCTTCTAATGTTGGAATAAAGTATTTATTTTCAATTAGAAAAGATTTTATTGTTTTTAGGTCTAAATCTTCAATACATAAATTAACATCAAGTATTTTGCTTAGATTATTGTCATGAAAAACAACAATTTCTCCAGATTTACATCTAAATACGTCTATCTCTAAACCGTTAGCTCCCAAATCAATTGCATATTTAAGAGATGGAATAGTGTTTTCAGCAATATGTCCTTTGGCACCACGGTGGCCAATAATTAGAGTATTTTGCTTTTCTATACAGGAAAATGAAATAAAGAAAATAAAAATAAAAAAGTTAGCTTTTGAATACATCCTTAAAGATACAGGAGTGGATATGCCAAATGAAATTAGTCCTCATCAATATTAACAACTTTTTCAATCTGTGGAGCATGTTTTTTAATTGTCATCTCGACACCCGTTTTTAGTGTCATCTGATTAACTGAGCATCCAGCACAGTTTCCGTGAAGTTTTACTTTTACAATCTTTTCATCGCGGATTTCAACCAACGAAATGTCACCACCGTCTGCTGCAAGAAAAGGTCTTATTTCGTTTAATGCATGGATAATTTTATTTCTTAGTTCCATTTTATTTTTTATTTATTGCTGAACATCCGGCCATTGTGGTAATTTTTACAATTTTAGTTGGGGGCAAGTGATTATTCCGTTCTAGTAAACTTGAAACAACATTTTTAGCTATTTCTTCAAAAGATTTTGAAATAACCGAATTATCTTGTAAAGATGCTGGATGACCAAAGTCAGAAGCTTCTCTAATACTTTTAAAAAGTGGCACCAAACCTAAAAAAGGTACATTGCTATCATCAGCTAAATTTTTTACCCCGTCTTTCCCAAATATGAAATACTTTTTTTCTGGCATGTCTTCCGGTACAAAGTAAGCCATATTTTCAATTAATCCTAAAACCGGAACATCAATATTTTTTTGGTTAAACATTGAAATTCCTCTCTTAGCATCTGAAAGCGCAACTTTTTGGGGAGTTGAAACAACTATTGCACCATTTAAAGGGATTGATTGTACAATACTTAAATGGATATCTCCGGTTCCAGGTGGCAGGTCAACCAATAAAAAATCAAGTTCTCCCCAATTGGTGTCAAAAATCATTTGATTTAATGCTTTTGATGCCATTGGACCTCTCCAAATAACTGCCTGATTGGGTTCAGTAAAAAATCCAATAGAAAGAATTTTAACTCCATAATTCTCTATTGGTTCTATCATAGATTTATTATCGATTTTAACTGAAGCTGGTCGAGAAGACTCTACATCAAACATTGTGGGAATAGAGGGCCCGTATATATCTGAATCCAAAATTCCAACTTTAAAACCCATTTTTGACAATGAAGTTGCCAAATTAGATGTTATTGTTGATTTACCAACTCCACCTTTTCCCGACGAAATAGCTATGACATTATCAACCCCAATTAATTCATTTTTATTATCATTGGGTACTACTTTCCTTTTTTCCACATTAAAATTGACAATAATTTTGTGACGTTTTTCAAAAGAGCTTATAATACTTTTTTCTAACTTTTTTTTTGCATGTAATGATGGGTTTTCAATATTAAGATCTATAATAATTTCTGTGCCAAAAACATTAATATTTCTAATCTGAGAAGGTGGTATGATTTTTTCAAGTATGTTTATTATTTCTCTTTTATCCATCTATAATTTTAGGTTTGATTTTATATTATCATCCATGTCATTTGGGTCCCAAAAAACATTCTCAAAATTAATTACTTTGTCATTTTCAATTTTTATACCCTCATTTTCTAATAATTGTTTCATTAAATCAGATCCATAAAAATGGTGTTTTCCTGAAAGTAACCCAATCCTATTTACAACTCTATGAGCGGGCACATCAGATTTTTGGTGAGAAGCATTCATAGCCCAGCCAACCATTCTAGAACTATTTGGGGAACCAATATGTCTCGCAATTGCGCCATAGGTTGAAACTCTTCCAATAGGGATTTTTCTAACTATATTATATACTTTTTCGAAAAACATTTATCTAAAGGTAAAAGATAAAAATTTAATTTTTTTAGACTCCTTCAAAAACATTTTCTCATAGTAAGTTTGTACTTGCCTTGAAATTTCAGGTGAAGATTCATTATTGTAAATATCGTGGTGAGCATATTTGACTTTTAAATCTTTCCCCTCAAGAATTCCTAGACTATAACCAAACATAAAATCACTATCTGTTTTTAAATGTATGACTCCTTTGGGTTTCAAAATTGAATTATAAATTTTTAAAAATTTTGAATTTGTTAATCTATGCTTAGTTCTATTAAATTTAAACTGTGGATCTGGAAAAGTGATCCATATTTCATCTACCTCTGAATGGTCAAAAAATTTTTCTAAATACTCAATTTTTGTTCTTAAAAAACATACATTTTCTAAATAGTTTTCTTGTGATAACTTTGCTCCATGCCAAAAGCGAGCACCTTTTATATCAATCCCTATAAAGTTCTTATCTGGATTTGATTTAGCTAAAAAAGTCGAGTATTCTCCTTTTCCACATCCTAACTCAAGATATATAGGATTGTTGTTATTAAAAACACTTTTACGCCATTTGCCTTTTAAAAAGTGATTTTTTCTGATAATTTCTTTTATGTTTGGCTGAATTACATTTTTAAAAGTGTTATTCTCTTCAAATTTTTTGAGTTTATTCTTACTTCCCATCTTTAAAAAATAATTCAATTACTTTTTGTTAATGTGAATGAGAATTCAGAACCCACATTCAAGGAGCTTTCAACGTAAACTATTTCATTATGAGCCTCTACTATGTGTTTTACGATTGCTAATCCCAATCCAGATCCTCCTTCTTGTCTATTTCTTGTTTTATCAACTCTGTAAAACCTTTCAAAAATCCTTGGAAGATCCTCTTCCGATATCCCTTGACCATTATCAATAACCCGTACAAGAATTTTTTCTTTACTTAAGTTTTTTGTTACTATTTCCGTTGTACCATTTTCAACTCCATAATTTAAAGAATTTACAACCAAATTTGACATAACTTGGGTTATTCTGAAATTATCGGCGGTTACAAAAATTGAATTTTCATTACCAAAATCATAAGTGATTTCGATTCCTTTTTGTTTCATTTTAATTTCAAAAGAATCGACTAAATCTCTAATTAATTTACAAAAATCAAATTTTTCAATCTTTAAGTTTGTTACTCCCGTTTCAAACTGAGTAATTAAATCAACATCTTTAATTATGTAGCCAAGTCTATCGGCGGCATTAGATGCTTTTTCAAGATATTTTTGGATAAGTTTCCTGTCCTTTACCTTTCCTTCAAGTAGAGTTAGAATATATCCTTGAACAGTAAAAAAAGGAGTTTTTAGTTCGTGGGCAAGATTCCCTACAAATTCTTTTCTATAGTTTTCTTTATCCTTTAAAAGTTGAATTTCCAATTTGCTATCCTTGGCAAATTTTTGAATACTATTTGTTATTATTTCGACATCTTTTTGCAAAGAATCTTCGGCAATTTTGAGTCCTTTAGGTAAAAGATCTTCGTAAATTGATTTTACTTTTAAATATATAAAGTTTTCAACCCTTATATGAATAATAAAAAAGCAACATAAAAAAAGTAAAAAAACCAATGGCAAAATAAAATAATATGTATCTAAAATAATTCTCAAAGAACCAGAATATAAATAGATTGATATGAATATCAATAACATAAAAACAAGTACAATAAATGAAGACAGCTTTATTGCGACGTTATATTTTTTTAACATTTGTGTTTATTCTTTTAAGTTGAATTGATAACCAACGCCTTTAATAGTCTTTAAAATATTTTCTCCTATTTTTTCTCTTAACTTTCTAATATGAACATCTATAGTCCTGTCACCTACAATAACATCTGTACCCCAAACTGATTCCATTATTTTTTCTCTTTTAAAAACTTTACCTGGTTTGCTAGCTAAAAGAAATAACAATTCAAATTCCTTTCTTGGTAAATTTATAATTCTGTTATCTACTTCAACAATATACTTTTCACTATCTATAACAAGATTTTCAAAAGATAGAACTTGACCAAGTTCGTTTTTAAAGCGTCTTAAAAGGGCTTTTACTTTTGAATTGAGTATTCTTGGTTTAATGGGTTTTGTAACATAATCATCAGCTCCAGATTCAAATGCTGCTACCTGAGAATAATCTTCTCCCCTAGCGCTTAGGAACATAATAACAGAATTGTTAAATTTTTTATCCATCCGTAGACGTTCACAAGTTTCAATACCATCCATTACTGGCATCATCAAGTCTAAAATAATTAATTGAGGTAGATGCTCGTCAGCCAATTTTAAGGCCTCTTTCCCATTTACAGCAGAGATAACTTTATACCCTTCATTTTCCAAATTAAATTTGAGGATTTCAATTATATCTGGCTCATCATCAACTATTAATATTTTAATTTTATTTTTTTTCATTTAATCAAAGTTAAAATAAAGTATAATTAGTCAATTGCAATTTTTAAATTTTAATAAAATGATAACTTTAACTTAAATTATGTTTGATGAAAAAAAATAAAAAATTTTTTGAAATTAAAACTAAAGAAGAATTCAATGATTTTGCAATGAGAACTTTTATTTTTCAATACAGAAGTAATTTGATATACAAAAAATATTGCGATTTAATTGGTAGTAATTTGGATAACGTTAATAGTATTGAAGATATTCCTTATTTACCAATAATTTTTTTTAAAAAAAATAAAATAAAATCATTTAAGGGTAAATCAAAACTGTTTTTTTGTTCTAGTGGAACAACTTCTAAAAACCTTTCAACACATCATTTAAATAAAATTGAAAATTATAAAGAAAGTTTTAATAGATGTTTCAAGAGTTTTTACGGTCCATTAAGTGATTTAACGATACTTGCTCTTCTTCCATCTTACTTAAAACAAAAAAATTCATCGCTGATTTTTATGATGAATGAATTGATTAATAAAACAAAAAAAAAAGAGAGCGGTTTTTATTTATATGATTATGAAAAGTTGTCTAAAACAATTGATTTTTTAGAAAAAAATAATAGAAAAAGTATTTTGATAGGTATAGTTCCGTCTTTATTTAGCTTTGGTAAATTATTTCCAAAAAAATTAAATCATACAATCATTATGGAAACAGGAGGCATGAAGAATCTTCCAGATAAACTTACACGTAATGAAATTCATGAAAAACTTAAAGGTTTTTTTGGAGTAAATTCCATTCACAGTGAATATGGAATGACGGAGTTGCTTTCTCAAGGATATTCTGTTAACAATGGAGTTTTTAAGAATCCTCCGTGGATGAAAATGTTTACTTATGAATTGAATAATCCTTTTAAAAGATCTATAATAGGTAAAGTCGGAAGATTAAATATTATTGATTTAGCAAACCAAGATTCATGTTCATTTATATCAACAGATGATATTGGAAGAAGTTTTAATGATTGTTCATATGAGGTTCTAGGAAGGGTAAACAGTGCAGAAATAAGAGGTTGTAACCTTTTATTTAATCAGTAAAATCTAAAATTAAATATTTTTTCTTACCTCTTTGAACCAAAATTACCCCTTCAATTATTAAATCATTGACATTAAGAATTTTATTTTCATCCACTCGGGACTTATTGATATATACTGAGTTTTCTTTCAATGCCCTTCTAGCCTCACTCAAAGAATTTAAAATAGAACCTTTCATTGAAAGTGCTTCAATTACACTTAATCCTTTCTTTAAAGAAGACTTTTGAATTTTAACTTTTGGAACCCCATCAAAAACCTCGTAAAATGTTTCTTTGTCTAGAGATGACAAATCTTTTTTTGTAGATTTCCCAAATAAAATTTTAGAGGCAAATTTTGCGTTATCTAAATCTTTTTGTGAATGAACCATTAAAGTAATTTCCTCAGTAATTTTATTCTGTAGTATTCTTTCATGAGGATTCTTTTTATGTTTTTCTATTAATTCTAGAATCACATTTTTATTTAGAAGAGTAAAAATTTTAATATACTTTTCTGCATCTTCATCTGACAAGTTTAACCAATATTGGTAGAACTTATACGGAGAAGTTTTTGCTTTATCTAGCCATATGTTGCCTTCTTCAGTTTTTCCAAATTTACTACCATCTGATTTTGTCATTAATGGACAGGTTATTGAATAAACTTTTTTTGACAATTTTTTTCTAATTAATTCAATCCCAGTAGTGATATTACCCCATTGGTCACTGCCTCCAATTTGAATAGTACATTTTTTGCTTCTCAATAGCTCTAAAAAATCATACCCTTGAATTAACTGATATGTGAACTCAGTAAAAGACATGCCTTCCGAAGATTCATCACTAATTCTTTTTTTTACTGATTCTTTAGACATCATATAATTGACTGTTATATGCTTTCCGACTTCTCTTGAGAAATCGATTAAACTAAACTTTTTCATCCAGTCAAAATTGTTAATCATCTCCGCAGAGTTTAAACGATCTTTAGAAAAATCAAGAAATTTCAAAAATTGTTTTTTCAGTGCCAAAGAATTTTTTTCTAATTTTTTTTGATCTAATAATTTTCTTTCACTAGACTTACCCGATGGATCTCCAATCATTCCTGTAGCCCCTCCAATTAGTGCAATTGGTTTGTGACCATAACGTTGAAAATGAATTAAAATCATAATCTGAACTAAATTACCTATATGCATTGAATCAGATGTAGGGTCAAATCCAATATATCCAACTCGTGGTGATTCACTTAAATGTTCATCAACGTCAGGGGTAGATTGATGTAACATACCCCTCCATTCCAATTCATCCAAAAAACTATTCCCCATTAAGTATAAGTTATTGACAAATATAAATTTCTATGGGGAACTGCAAAAGACATTAACAAAAAAGAGTAATTTTAATTATGATTTTAGTTACTGGAGCAACAGGTTTCTTAGGAAGAAATTTAATTCTATCATTATCTGAAAAAAGGGATAATATAGTTGGTCAATTTAGGAGAGAAAAAAAACTTGACGAAACAAGAAGTTTTTTTATTGCAAATAATAAAGAAAATTTTTTCAATAAAATTATTTGGACAAAAGCTGATATCACAAATTTTTCTGAAGTGCAAAGCCTATTCGATAAAGTTGTTGAAGTTTACCATTGTGCAGCCTACGTCTCAATGGCATTATATAAAACCAATTACTTAAATTTAGTTAACATTACAGGAACTAGCTATATAGTTGATAATTGTATAAATAAAAAAATTAAAAAACTTTGTTTTATTAGTTCAATAGCTGCTATTGGTGAAGGTACGAATGAGGAGATCACAGAAGATACTGAATGGAATCCAGAAATTGAGAAAACACCGTATTCTTATTCTAAATACGGTTCAGAAATGGAGGTATGGAGGGCATCACAAGAAGGCGTTCCTGTCGTGATTATAAATCCAGGAATAATAATTGGAAATAATTTAAATAATTCTCAGATTCAAAAAATAATTAAAAATAAATTCAATTTTTATACATCAGGTGTAAGTGGTTTTGTAACAGTCGAAGATGTAGTAAAAGCATCTATTGGTCTAATGGAAGAAAAGATTAAAAATGAAAGATTTATTTTAGTCTCTGAAAATATATCCTTTAAATATTTTGTGAGCTATATTTCGACGAAAAATAAAAACTACTCAATCAATATGCCTAAATCAATTTTGTATTTAATTTGGCTTATTGAAAGTTTTTTCAGTCTTTTAAGATTAAAGAATAAGTTTTTAACTAGAGCTCTAATAAAAAGTTTATACAGCGAAAATCATTATAATGGCAAGAAAATTTGTCAATATTTAAAAAACTTCAAATATTCGGGGATACACGCTTATTTGGACAAATGCTGAAAGTTTAAATTTTATCTCTTTTTTAAATCCTTCAAGCTATCAATTTTTTTTTCTATTGAATCTTGAACTCTTGCGTAAATTAATGCTAATATTTTTGGCCTTTCAGAGTAATAGTTTTTGTTTAATTCCCAGTTTAAACTGTCTATACCATATTTCTGTAGGACATAAAAATCTTCTGGAGAAATAATTAACTGATTTCTTTCATAATTTAAATTATTAATAGATTTTATTATAGATAAATCTAATAACATATTTACCATCTTATCTTGGGTCATTATATCTATATTATTTTTGTTTTGACAAGAAGTAAAAAAAATTAAAACAAGTAAAAAATAAAAACAGAACTTATTCATCTTATGTATTCAAGACTTTTACCAGGCGCATTATCAATAATTTTGCCTTTATTATATACCAACTTACCATTAACCCAAGTTTTTATTACTGAAGATTCAAAAGTATGGCCTTCGAAAGGAGACCAACCACATTTATACATTATATTATTTTTTGTCACTTTCGTTTCACTTTTCAAGTCCACCAAAACCATATCCGCATAAAAATTTTCTTTCAAAAAACCTCTTTTTTTAATCTTAAAAATTTTTGCTGGATTATGAGAGGCTTTCTCAATAAATTTCTCCAAAGTAATCTTACCCTTATTAACAGAATCTAACATTGCAAGTAATCCATGCTGAACTAAGGGCCCTCCAGAGGGAGACTCTGTATATGGAAGTTTTTTTTCATTTATTGTATGAGGTGAGTGATCGGTAGCGTAAACATCTATTTTATCTTCGTTAAGAGCTCCCCATAACGCACCTCTGTCTTCCTCTGTTTTTATCGAAGGATTCCATTTTATTTTGCTCCCTTTACTTTCGTAATCTTTGTCGGAAAACCAAAGATGATGTATACAAACTTCAGATGTTATTTGTTTTTCTTCTAGAGGAATCTTTGAAAATAGTTTTATTTCATTTCCAGTTGATACGTGAAAAACATGAAGCCTTGCACCGGTTTCAAGAGCAAGTTTTACTGCTTCTGAAGATGATTTAAAACATGCTTCAGAACTTCTAATTTTTGGATGAAATTTAAATGGAATATTTTTACCATACATCTCCAAATAGTGATTAAGATTTTTTTTTATAATTGATTCATCCTCACAATGAACAGATATTACCAATTTCGAACTTTTAAAAATTTCTTTTATAACTTCTTTTTTATTTACAAGCATGTTTCCTGTTGAAGAACCAAGAAACAATTTCAAACCAGCTACTTTATTTTCATCTATTTTTTTTATTTCATCTAAATTTGAATTGGTTCCACCGAACATAAATCCATAATTAGCAACCGAATTTCTACTCGCAATTTCAATTTTTTGCTCTATTTTTTTCATTGTTGTAGTCTGAGGGTTTGTATTTGGCATTTCAATGAATGATGTGACCCCACCAGCAACTGCAGCTCTTGATTCAGAATATATGTCACCCTTATGTGTTAATCCTGGTTCCCTAAAATGAACTTGATCGTCAATCAGACCGGGTATAAGATATTTATTGTTCCCTTCTACCACATTTTCGTTTTCTGATAAAGATATTGATCGGGCAATTGATGTTATTTTTTCTTCTTTTATTCTTATATCACCCTTGAATATATTTCCTTCGTTAACAATATTTACATTTCTAATTAAAGTAGATTTTATCATTTTTTAAATAAACTTTTAAATTTGACAATAATGACTCCAAATATCGCTTCTGATATTATAGAACTATTCATTTTAGATTCACCACGTGTTCGATTTTTGAATGTTATTGGAATTTCTTTAAAATTAAATCCCAATTTCCAAAGTTTGAATTTCATCTCAATTTGAAAAGCATACCCAACAAACATAATCTTATTTAAATTTAGTGATAATAATGAAGATCGATTATACCCGACAAAACCAGCAGTTGGATCTTTAACAGGTAATCCTGTAATTAATTTTACATACCAAGATGCTCCAATTGAGAGAACAATCCTGTTTAATGGCCAATTTAATACCCTTATTCCATTTATGTACCTTGATCCAATTACATAATCGTACATATCAAGCTCATTAACTATTTTTATTAATTTTTCAGGAGGATGTGATAAGTCTGCATCCATTTGAATTATTTTCTTATATTTTTTATTTAATGCCCATTTAAAACCATCAATATAAGCTTTACCTAATCCTTGTTTTTTTTCTCTATTAATAAGATGTAAGCGATCTTTGTATTTTTTTTTATTTTCTATCACAACATTTTTAGTGCCATCTGGAGAGTTATCATCTAATATTAAAACATCCACGGAAATTTTTAGAGAAAAAATACTGTTCAGCAAGGGATTTATGTTTTCCCTCTCATTGAATGTAGGAATTACAATTAAAGTGTGACACATTCTGTATAAAATTTTATAAATATAATTGTTTAGGTTAATTTTTTAAATCAGAAAATTAACTTAATTATTTTTAATTTAGAAGATGGATTGGATATTTCTAAATAAAGTCCATCAAGACTGGATTTCAATTTTAATGGTTTCTAATTTGATTTTGTTAAGCTTAACAAAATGGAGATATGATAGAAAATTCATATCTTTTTTTAAATCAGTTGATCCATCAGTTTATTTCAATAATTATGGTAATAATTTTTTTTTTAATAGACTTTTTGGAGCTAATATTCTTATTTTTTCTGTTGTCAATGTTTCTCTTTTTTTAATTTTTATTTTAAACTCTCTTGATTTAATAGAAATAGATTTTATCTCATTTTTAATTTTGTTTTCTTTTTTACTATCAATTGGATTTTTAAGTTATTTATTAAATTCAATTTTAGGACAAATATTAGGAGTTAAAAGAGAAACTTTAGTATTTAGCTTCAATAATTTAAGGTTTGTTTTTAGAGTTTCAATTTTTATTTTTATAATTCTAATTATTAATTTTTTTTATTTATATGATAGTTTGATTTTTCTTAGAACAACCTCATTTTGTGTATTAGTGTTTTATTATTTATACAGTATTGTAATTATATACAAATTTTTAAGAAATCTAAATAGAGGAAAGTTGTATTTTATTTTATATCTTTGCACTCTTAAATTTACCCCTTGGGTTTTTATTTATTGGTTTATAAATAACATTTAGATGAACAAAATCAAAACCATATTAGTTTCTCAACCCAAACCAAACAGTGAAAAATCTCCATACAACAGATTAAAAGAAAAACATAATTTAAAAATTCATTTCCGCCCTTTTATTCATGTAGAAGGACTAAAAAGTAGAGATGTAAGAAAACAAAAAATTGATTTTAATGTTTTTAACTCAATAATATTTACTAGCAGAAATTCTGTCGATCATTTCTTTAGATTATCTGAGGAAATGCGCTTCAAAGTCCCAGACTCTACAAAGTATTTTTGCCAATCAGAAGCAGTGGCATATTATTTACAAAAATATGTTGTTTATAGAAAAAGGAAAATTTACGTCGGTGAAAAGAATCTTATGGACCTTGAACAAATGTTTAATAAATTCAACTCAGATAAGTTTTTATTACCCTCGTCGGACATATTAAATCCAGATATAATTGATTTTTTGAATAAAATTAACATTACTTGGAAACGTGCCCAACTTTTTAAAACAGTAACTAGTGATTTATCTGATCTCAGAGATGTATATTATGATATTCTCGTTTTTTTTAGTCCATCTGGTATAGAATCATTATTTAAAAATTTCCCTGATTTCAAGCAGAACAACACCAAAATTGCAGTTTTTGGAAACACCACCATAGAAGCTGCAGACAATGCAAACTTAAGAATTGATATAAAAGCTCCAACTAAAGAGTCTCCTTCAATGACTATGGCCATTGAAAAATATATTCAAAAACTCAACTAGTTTTTTATTTAATATTCGAATCATCCTAATTTATTTTAAAAGTTAAATTGCTACTTTGCATTTAATTTAAATTAACTATTATGGAAAAATGGATTCAATAGATTGTAGGATTATTAATCTTTTAACAAGAAATGCTAAAATTCCAATTGCAGAATTATCAGAACAAATTGGAATTTCAGGAGCTGCTATTCACAAGAGAATAAAAAAACTTGAAAACAAAAAAATTTTTACTGGTTCCCAAGTTAAAATCGACCCTATGAAAGTTGGCTACACAACTCTTGCATTTGTTGGAATTTATTTGGAAAAAGCAGTAGATGTAGACTTTGCTATAAAAAAACTAAACGTAATTGAAGAAATAACAGAGTGCCACTATACTACGGGTGATTGGAGTATACTAATCAAAATTTATTGTAAAGACAATCAACATTTGATGAAACTATTAAATGGAAAAATTCAAGCAATTAAAGGGGTTTCAAGAACTGAAACATTTATTTCACTTAATCAGCAAATTTCAAGACAAATAAGGATTTAGAAGACAATATTTATAATTTTCTTTTTTATAATTATAATCTTTTTAATTGAATTATCCGTTAAATATTTTTTTGTTTGCTCATCTAATAAAATTTCTTTCTCAATTTGTTTTTCGTTTAAGTCCAAATTGAACTTTTTATTAAATCTCCTCTTTCCATTAAATGAAATGGGATAATCATATGAACTTTCTTCAAGATGTCTTTCATCATGTTCCGGAAAGGGCTCAGCTGATATTGAACTTTTATTACCCATTAATTCCCATAACTCTTCAGACAGGTGTGGGGCAAAGGGAGAGAGTAAAATTAATAGAGGTTCTAGTATTATTTTTGAGTTGCAATTTTGAGATTTTAATTCATTTACACAAATCATTAGTGAACTTACGCAAGTGTTAAATGAAAATTTATCAATATCATTAACAACCTTTTTTACGGTTTTGTGATAAATTTTTAAAACTTCATCGCTGGGTTGATCGTCACTAACATAAAATTTTTTATTTCTATGAAATAAATTCCAAAACTTATTCAAAAAAGTAAAGACTCCTGAAATTCCAGCTGTATTCCATGGCTTTGACTGGTCTATGGGCCCGAGAAACATCTCATACATTCTTAAAGTATCGGCTCCATACCTTTTGCAAATATCATCTGGACTGATTACATTGTATCTAGATTTTGACATTTTTTCA
>CACJHA010000024.1 GCA_902593075.1 uncultured Bacteroidota bacterium | reverse complement strand
TTTCCCCTGGTGAAGGTCTAAAATCAGAATAAGGGTCTTCAGCATTAATTCTGCACTCAATGGAATGCAGTTTTGGGTAGTAATGTTTACCACTTATAGGTATACCTGCAGCTACAGATATTTGCTCTCTTATAAGGTCAAAATCTATAACTTGTTCGGTTATTGGGTGCTCAACTTGAATTCTTGTGTTCATTTCCATAAAATAAAAGTTTCTATTTTTATCAACTAAAAACTCTATCGTGCCTGCACCTTCATATTTAATAAACTCAGCTGCTTTTACAGCTGCTCTGCCCATCTTTTCTCTGAGACTATCAGTCATAAAAGGAGAAGGGGTTTCTTCAGTTAGTTTTTGATGTCGTCTTTGGATTGAGCAGTCCCTTTCTGACAAATGACAGGCTTTACCAAAGCTATCACCAACAATTTGAATCTCAATATGTCTGGGTTCTTCAATAAATTTTTCCATATACATACTGTCATTACCAAAAGCCGCCATTGATTCCTGTTTAGCACTTTCCCAAGCTTTCTCAAGTTCAAACTCATTATTAACTGCTCTCATACCTTTACCTCCACCCCCTGAAGAGGCTTTCAACATAACGGGGTAGCCTATTTGTTTTGCAGCAATTTTAGCGGTATTTAAATTTTGTATTATTCCGTCTGAACCTGGAATAGTAGGTACTCCTGCTTTTTTCATAGTTGCTTTTGCAGAAGCCTTATCTCCCATTTTACTTATCATATCACTTGAAGCGCCTATGAATTTTATGTCATGCTCAGTACACATTTTGGAAAATTTTGAATTTTCCGAAAGAAAACCATATCCAGGGTGTATTGCATCAGCATTAGTAATTTCAGCAGCAGCAATAATATTAGAGGGCTTTAAATAAGAATGTATACTTTGGGATGGGCCTATACATACAGCTTCGTCAGCAAACTTAACATGCAAACTTTCTGCATCTGCTGTAGAATAAACCGCAACCGATTTAATTCCCATTTCCTTACAAGTTCTAATTATCCTAAGAGCAATCTCTCCTCGATTTGCAATCAAAATCTTTTTAAACATAAACCTTGTTTTTTAAGACGGATCTATTAAAAATAATGGTTGTTCAAATTCTACCGGAGAGGAATCATCAACCAAAATCTTAACAATTTTCCCAGACACTTCCGATTCAATCTCATTAAATAGCTTCATAGCTTCAATAACGCAAAGTACATCCCCTTCTTTTACATCTTTTCCTATTTCAATAAAAGGTTCTTTATCGGGAGCTGGTTTTCTGTAAAAAGTACCAATAATTGGAGATTTAACTGTTATTAGTTTTTCATCTATAGTCTCTTCATCCTTACTATGAAATGATTTTTTATCAAATACTTCTGGTTTTTTCTCCGTTACAAAATCATCCTTATTTATTATAATGGGTTGATTTTGTGGGGTAATTACTGGCGTTTGTTGATTTTTGTCTCCATCATCTCCAGTTTTTATAGTAATCTTAAAATCTTTTAATTCAAGGCTAACTTCCTTGGCTTTAGATTTAGATACAAACTTAATTAGCTTTTGAATTTCCTTGATATTCATACCTGAAAAATATCTTAATGTGAAGATAAATTATTTATTTTTAAATCCCATCTATTAATATAGAGAGTTAAATTAAATTACCCTTCAATATTCTCTGCTTCGTCTATGAGAACTTTACCTTTGTAGTATAATTTTCCCTCATGCCAGTGAGCACGATGGTAAAGATGTGGTTCTCCAGAAACTTTATCAATAGCAACTTGAGGCTTTGAAGCTTTTAAGTGAGTTCTCCTTTTATCTCTTCGCGTTTTTGAAATTTTTCTTTTGGGATGTGCCATTTATGTAGGTTTTTGTTAAAGGTAATCTTTTAATTTATTCCATCTAGGATCTAATTTGGTTTTTTTAGCTCCAGGGGAAAGCTGATTTAAAATTTTTACGGTTTTAGAATTTAGTGATCCATCAATTATTCCTGGGTGTAACCTCTTTTGAGGAATTGAAAGTACTATCATTTCATAGATTGATTTAGCTATGTTAAATTTAAAGCTATTATGAGGGATGATTAAAAATTGATCATTATCATCATTGTAGTTTTCACCAAACTTAATTACATAATTTAATTCAGAATTTACTCTATATGGAAACTCTTCATTAGAAATATCACAAGTTAAATTATAACTCCCTTTGCCCTTTAAATTAAGCTTCATTAATGAATTTTTCTTTATAAAAATAGAGTTAACTTGAATATCTACACTATTCAGTTCGTTGAAACCAAAATTTTTTAAAAAAGTTTCACTTATTTTAAAAACGTAATTGTGTTCACCCTCCTTCAGCCCAGAAAAAACAATGTCGTAATCTGTTATTTGAAATTTACTCCTCATAGAATCGGCAAATTTAGTTAATGTCGAAGATTATATTACTATACTAGTAGGGTTTTTTGTTCAACCGATTATTATATACTTCCCTTGCTAATAATAAAGCTTTTTTAAATGAAGTATACGAAGCAATACCACTACCAGCAATATCGTAAGCGGTTCCATGATCTGGTGATGTTCTTACAATTGGTAGCCCCGAAGTAAAATTGACTCCGGACCCAAAATTTAAAGTTTTAAAAGGTATAAGACCCTGATCATGATACATAGCTAATACTGTGTCATATTTATCAAGATTTGATTTCACAAAAAAGCTATCTGCAGAGAAAGGACCAAAAACAGAGTTATTTTCTTTGTTCAAGTTTTCTATAACAGGTTTAATGATTTTTTCTTCATGATTACCAATTAACCCATTGTCTCCAGCATGAGGATTAAGACCTAAAATTGCGATTTTAGGCCTAGGAATTAAAAAATCATTCTGCATTGACTTAATCATTTTTAAAATTTTATCCCTTAGAGCTTTTTTTGTTACGAACGATGAAGCTTTATCTATTGGTATATGGTCTGTCAACAATCCTACTTTTAGGTTCTCTCCTATCATGAACATAAGAGATTCAGAGGAGAAAAGGTTTGAAAGAAATTCGGTATGACCTATAAAATTAAATGTTTCTGATAGAATGTTTTTTTTATTTATTGGGGCGGTAACAAGGGCCTCAATTTCTCCAGAATTTAAAGCCTTTGTTGATGCTAAAAGTGATTTTAAAGCAACTTGACCTCCTTGACTGGTTGCTTTTCCAAAAGTGTGCTTAAAGTCTCCAAGTGAAAGATTGTAAACATTAATTCTATCGGTACAAAATTCTTCAAATTTTTGAATTGAATTTAATTTCAAATTAATATTAAACTGCTTCATTTGATATTCAATTATTTCGATATTAGCAAAAATCACTGGATTGAATAATCTTAGGGTTTCAGGATTTTGAAAGCTTTTTAAAATAACCTCTATTCCTATACCATTTGGATCGCCAACTGAAATACCTACTTTAAGCTTTTTTGTATTCAATTCTATTAATTTAATTAATTTTAAGAGCAAATTTAATCAATACAGTAATCATGTTCACCGGTATTATAGAAGATTTAGGGATTTTAAAAAAAATTGAAAAGGAAAAAGGAAACATTAATCTCTATTTAAAAAGTAAATTAACTCAGGAATTAAAAATTGATCAAAGTCTCTCACACAACGGAGTTTGTCTAACTGTTGTTTCTATTGATAATGATATTTACAAAGTGACAGCTGTAAAAGAAACACTTGATAAAAGCAATCTTGGAGAGCTTAAAGTAAACTCTATAGTTAATCTAGAAAGGGGCATGAAGAATAATGCAAGATTAGACGGACACTATGTTCAAGGACATGTTGATCAAATAGCAAAATGTTTAACTGTTAAAGAAGCAGACGGGAGTTGGTATTATGAATTTGAATATGATAATACATCAAATAATATTACAATAGAGAAAGGTTCTATTGCAGTAAATGGAGTTAGTTTAACTGTAGTTGACTCTAAATTAAATGGCTTTTCAGTTGCAGTAATACCCTATACTTATAATAATACAAATTTTAAAAAAATTCAAACGGGGGATATTGTAAATATTGAATTTGATATGATTGGAAAATATATAAGTAAACTTTTGAGCAATAGGTAAAGAAATTTTTATTTACGTATATTTAATAAAATATATGTTTTGGGAGTTTTAGAATTATCAACCATTTTACTTTGTTTAGCGTCAATTTTCTCTTTAATTAACATTAGATTATTGAAATTACCGCAAACTATTGGTCTAATGGTCCTTGCTCTTTCGCTATCTGTTTTAATTACTGTTGTAGGTCTTATTTCTCCAAGTATTTTTAATGCTGTACTTGAAATTACAGAAGAGTTTGATTTCAGTGAGTTACTGGTCAATGTAATGCTACCTTTTCTTCTGTTTGCTGGAGCAATGAGTGTTAATGTCCATGAACTCCTAAAAGACAAATGGACCATACTCTTACTCGCAAGTTTTGGGGTAGTATTTTCGACTTTTGCTGTAGGCACTGGTCTTCATTGGCTTGTATCCCTGGAATTTTTGGGGCTTAATTCTTTAGGATTAAGCTATGTGGATTGTCTTCTTTTTGGAGCATTAATTGCCCCTACAGATCCTATTGCTGTATTAGCGATGGTGAAAAAAATGAATCTTCCATCAATAACTGAAACTAGAATTGCAGGAGAATCACTATTCAACGATGGTATTGGAGTTGTAGTTTTTTTAACTCTTTTAAATATTAAAGTTGATGGTGTAGAAAATGTTACTATTTCTAGTGTAGGAGGACTATTTGTGACTGAAGTCGTTGGAGGGGTCGCTCTGGGTGCTTTAATGGGATTTCTTGGACTTAAGCTTTTGAAATATATAGAAAATGAGCATATCGAATTAGAAGTCTTAGTAACATTGTCACTTGTTCTTCTATTGCCAATTATTTCTCATTATTT
This sequence comes from uncultured Bacteroidota bacterium, assembly GCA_902593075.1. Classification (GTDB taxonomy): domain Bacteria; phylum Bacteroidota; class Bacteroidia; order Flavobacteriales; family Flavobacteriaceae; genus TMED96. The sequence continues at coordinate 17,187 of CACJHA010000024.1, read as the reverse complement.
CCATTTTTCAGCTGTTTTAGGAGTTGTAGTTATGGGACTATTTTTGAATCAAAACATTGATACAGATAAGAATGAAGAGGGTCTTCAAAGAGCAATGGGTGACTATGTTTATAAATTTTGGCACTTGCTTGATGAGACACTGAATGCTATTCTTTTTATATTAATTGGTCTTGAAATATTAGCAATTTTTAAAGACTTTCAATCAACTTTTATTTTGATTTCAATAATCATGGTTGCCGTCGTTGTATTGTCTAGGATGTTTGGAGTCTCCGCAGCGATTAAATTATTATCCATTAAATATAAGTTTGAGAAAAACACAGCCCTTATAATTAGTTGGGGAGGACTAAGAGGTGGGCTTAGTATTGCTCTTGCACTAAATCTTCCAGATTCAATTGGAGAAGGGAAATCATTGATTCTTTTTCTTACCTATGCTGTCGTTTTATTTACAATACTGGTTCAAGGACTTACCCTTAAAAAAATTGTTAAATAAAATTTTTTAACAATTTTTTATTTAATAAAAAAAATGTTTTTTATTAATTTTATAGTTGAACAGTTCGAGCTGGACAACAGCTATTATTAATCTAATCATAAAGGAGGTGTCATATGTCTAATACAAAATATTTAAGTTGGGATGGACTAAATGACGCTTTTTTAGTTATTTAGCATTCCTTCTTACAATGATTACAAAGCAGGTCGATGGACCTGCTTTTTCTTTTAAATTTTTTAATTTTAATTAATGTTTACAACTGAAAATATTTTTAATGGCCTTAATTTACTTGTGTTGTTAGGATGGATACCATTGTTTATATTCCCATATTCGAGATTTACCAAAAAATTAATAGATGGTCTTTACGTCCCGTTTTTTTTGTGTGTCTTTTATATTTACTTTTTATCTCAAACAAAAGGCCTCTTTTCTGCAGACTTTTCATCCCTTGGAGGAATACTTGATTTGTTTAAAAGCTCGACAGAAGAATCAGCTGCAGCTGGATGGATTCATTATTTAGCATTTGACTATTTTGTTGGATGCTGGATAGTTAATCACTCAATTAAAAAAGGGATTCCATATATTATTTTCATTATCCCTTTAATTTTTACACTTTTTGCAGGTCCATTTGGTTTGCTCCTTTTTTTAATTTTTAGACTATTTTACAAACGGTTTACTTTAAAAGATGCTGAAAACAATTAACAGAAAATACAAAATTTCAGGAATGACTTGTAGAAGTTGTAAAGCATTAGTTGAAAATAGTTTGAATCTTTTAGATCAAGTCAGAAACTCCAATGCTGATATTAGACTTGGTGAATTAACGTTAGTTTTAAATAAGGACATTGATTTAAAATTATTACAAAATTCAATACCAAAAAAATATATTATAAAGGATGAAATATCTCTATCTGAAAAGATTAGTGAAATCAAAGGTGATTCAACATATAAAAAATCTAAACTAGAGCAACTAAAACCTCTTTTTTTAATCCTTTTTTATATCACTGGCGCTTCGATTTTATTGAATTTTAAGGATTGGAATTGGAATGATTTGATGTTGGATTTTATGGGGCTTTTTTTCATAATCTTTAGTTTTTTTAAAATGTTAGACTTAAAAGGGTTCCCTGTTTCATTCAAAATGTATGATCCTTTAGCAAAAGTTATTCCAATTTATGGATTTTTATATCCATTTATTGAAACAGTCTTAGGTGTAATGTTTTTAATGAGAATACAAATAATTGTTGCTTTGATAGTTTCTTTAATTATTCTTATAGTAACAACAGTAGGTGTAACAAAAACTCTCTTGTCTAAAAAGACTATTCAATGCGCTTGTTTGGGGACACATTTGAAACTACCCATGACAGAAGCAACTCTAATAGAAAATATAATCATGTTATCTATGTCCATTTTTATGATTTTAAATTATAACTAGAAATAATTATTTTGTTTCTAAAGGGGAATATCAATTTTAAAAATCTAAACTCTAGATTGATAAATAGGTTTTTTTTAGTTAATTTAAATGAAAAGTAAAATTTGAAGAACTTCATTTCATTTTTTTTATTAATATCTTTCTCTTCCCCAACAATTATTCAGGTAACCCATCTTGCAAATGAACATAATTATGATAATTACTGTACAAGTAATAAAACACACTACCATAAATATGAACAGTCTTGCATTTTAAATTTTGTTTTCAAGAATCCTTTTACCAGCTTCTATAGGTTGTCGTATTTTCTCATACCTGTTTTTACATACATAAAAAAAGTTGTAAATTACAAGCAAAATATTTTTCATAATTTCTTTAATGGTAAGTATTTAAGAGCTCCGCCTATTATAGAAATATCATAAATAGAACAAAAAGATTATTAAAATTTAAAACTTATAAAAATGAAAAAAATTATATCATTACTGTTTTTATCAATGTTCATAGCAATGTCAGCATGTAACAAAGATGATGACCATGATGACCATGATGATCATGATCATGGCAGCATTGTATTAATTGATGATTCAAATCTAATTTAATTTGAAAATCAGATTCAATTATAAAAACCCTCAATTAAGATTGAGGGTTTTTTAATTATAAATATATAATACACTTTGATTTTAAAAAATAAATTAATTTTATGATATTATTAGTGTAGGCCAATTAAGTTTAATTATATCTGCCACAATAATGAATAGAAAATTATCGTTAAAAATAAGAAAAGCCCATAGGTATTTAGGTGTTTTTTTAGGTATTCAATTTTTATTTTGGACAATCAGTGGTTTGTATTTTAGCTGGACCAATCTAGATGAAATTCATGGTGATCATTATAAAAATCTAGAGATGAAACCGTTAGCTTTCGATAATTTAATTAGTCCATCTCTAATTAATTTTTCAGACCCAATAAGAAGTATTGAAATAAGAGATATTAATAAAAAACCTTTTTATCTGGTAAATGAAAAACTGCTTTTCAGTGCAAGAACTGGGATCAAAAAAAATGAGCTAACCAAAGACGAGGCACTATATATTGCAAATAAACACATGAAAAAAGGGTTAGATGTTAAATCAATAGAAAAAATTACCAAAGTGGGTAAACATCATGAATACAGAAAAAAACTTCTCCCTGCATACGTTATATCCTATCATTCAGAAGATAATTTAAAAGCATACGTATCCATATTGGATGCCAAATTTCAGTCTGTAAGACATAGAAGCTGGAGATGGTTTGATTTTTTATGGATGACACACACAATGGACTACGAGGGAAGAGACAATTTTAACACCATAACTTTAAGAGCATTTTCATTGTTGGGTTTAATAACCGTTATAAGTGGCTTCACTTTAGCAATAGTAACTACACCAAAACTGATGAGAGTTTTTAAAAAAAATTAGTCGTTCTTTTTGGGCAAAAAAGCTTCAATTATAAGTCCTATTATCCCAAACAAAAAACCCAATATAAAACCCTCTGCTTGGCTTCTGCCTCTTTTTTCAGCTATATAAGATCCACATGCCCCTAGTAAAACTCCAATTGCTAAATAAATATAAATTGACATACTTAAAAAGTATAATTTAACTCAAATCCAGAGATTCTACCTACTTCAGATGCAAAAAATCTTAGTCTATTCAAATAATTTCTGTAGTTGATGTTAAAAACATTTTCAACATAAATTCTAAAATCTAAATTACCAAAAAAGTTCTTCTTCAATTCAAAATTTAAAAGGTTATAACTCGATGGAGGAGAACTTATATCAACCTCTTTTTGAAGTATTACTCCTTCTTCAATGAAATTATACATGAAATTTTGGTAAGGGAAATTATTTTGTCGGGCTACAAATTCGCTACTAAGACGAATAAGTAACGGGTTACTTTTAAACACAGTGAGGTCTAATTGGTTTCTTAAGTTAAATGGTGGCATATCTACAAGTGGAGTACCATCATCCTCAAATGCTTCTAAAAAGGAAGATGAAGATTTAAATACAATATTTGGAGAAAAGTTTACTCCAAAATCAAAATCAAAACCTCTCATGTGCACAATTGGTATTCCTCTATATTTTCTTTTTAAAAATGCTCCCCTTCGAGTAAGATCAAATCCGTCTACTGTAGGTTGAAGTATTATAAAGTTTTTAATTTTTGAGTTGTATAATGTTAAAGAATAATTTAATATGTCATTACTTTTTTCAAGAGATAATAAAAACTTCAATCCTTTTTCTTGTTTCAACCTTAGGTCTCCCAGCTCGATTGTGGCTAGTGAGTGATGAAGACCATCACTAAATAATTCTGATGCGTTGGGTGACCTTGTTGAATAAGACAAGTTAATTGTCGTACTGAGTCCTTTTTTTAAAATCTTTTTTGCCCCAAAAGTTGACGAAAAATTTGAAAAGTTTCGAATTTGACGTGTTAAGTATTTTAAAGTAGTGGTTTCTTCTATAATAGTTGAGGAAAAGTCTTCACCATAATTATTCTCTTCCCAATCAGAAATTCTATAATATTTTTTTGCATCAACTTTATCGAAGTCGAATCTAGTACCAAATTCTATTTTAAAGTCATTCGAGTAATTGTATTCGGTAATTCCATAAATCCCAAACTTTAATCTGTTATGGTCGGGTATGAGTCTTTTAATTCCAGTTCTTGGATTAGAATAATTATCTTGGAATTGAAATGATAAGCCACTTTTTAAAACAAAATCTTTATTTTTTGAATAAAATGTATCGAAAAGCAAATCATGAGTTTGAAGTAAAATATTAAGCGCCTCTATATCACGAAATTCTCCTCTTCTCAAATCATATTCTTTTCTGTTATTAGACTGATATGAATATTGCAAATCCCATTTTAAGTTTTTAGTTGTTCTGCTTTTATAAAAAAATGAAAAATTATGGTGAATATTTTCTTGTTTTGGATTATCAATCTCTCTTGAATAAGGATTGATGACTAGCGGGTCCTGAGAATTTATAGCTCTAGCTAGGTCGCCCAAAGTACCAACATGAGCAGACTTTAGTATTCCTATATCATTTCTAAAAAAAGTATACCTAGCTCCCCACTCCCTAGTGATTTTATTTTTAGAGAAAAAAACCGATGTGGCTATCTTTTTCGCGGAGCTATTTGAGAGAAAATAATTAGGAGATTCATAATCCCCATTGGATTTTAAAGAAATTGTTGCTTCCAAATTATTTCCATTTGATGATGACTTTTTTATTTTTGATATCAAATAATTTGCTCTCCCATTATCTGTATACCCAATACTCCCATAACCGTATAAGGAATCGATTACTAGACTCCTACTTGATTTGGTCTTAATCAAACCAGCAACTGCGTCACCAGCATATCTAAGGGTTCCAACTCCCTTTATTAACTGAATTGCGTCAATATTCGACAGGTCAATACTTGGCGCATGGTCGGCACCCCACTCATTATCTTGAAGTCGTATACCATTATTTATTATCCCTACTCTGCTTCCAGTTAATCCGTGCAATACTGGTTTTACAATATTATTACCCATTTTAAATGAAGAAACGCCAGACAATTGTTCCAACACGTCACCAAAATTTTTTGATTTGAAGTCAAGTATTTTTTCTCTATCAATGACATCTTCTATGGAAGTAAGGCTTTCCTTTTTATTTGAATTCGTAGAGACTATAATTTCTTCAAGTTCTGTAATATGGTGTTCTAAATAAATTTTTTTTACCCCTATACGTGGAATATCAATTTTTACAGTAATTACTTTGCAGTTGGGATGACTTATTGTTAGCTCGTGTTCTCCTTCGCAAATATCATCAATTGAAAATTCTCCTTTCAGATTTGAAACCACAAAAGAATTGTTGTCAATAGTAACCTTCGCACCAGAAAGACCCTCATTTAAGTGAAGATCAATAACCTCTGCAATGAAAGAGTAGTTACAATCCTGCGCATACAGTTGATCAATCACTAGCAATGAAAATATTATATACAAATACCTCATTGATACTTTTTTATTATTATGAAAATTAAAAAGGATCAGTTTTTAAATTTCAATACAAATTGATACTTCTATACTTTCAATCTACTGAATTGTGACAGGAAAGTTAATTTCAACATCATTGGCCCCACCAAATGAAGCTCTAGTTGTACCATTTTTATTGGTAGGTTCATGAATAAGATGAACAACAACATTGCCAGACTCTGCTCCACCTGTTGACCAGTCGGTAACCATATTAATAGGAATTCCATCTGAACCAGATATATCTGAAGCGGAGGAGGTGATGGTCAAATTTGACACTCCAGCTTTCTCATATAATACATAGTGCTCATTAACTTCCTCTCTTATCTCAGGAGTTATATCCTCAATGTCGTTAGGATTAGAAGCGTCGTAGAAATAAATACTGGCAGTATACACCTTATCGACATCTAGTGTTATAGATGGTGGTGTTGAACCATCATCCCAAGTAACCGTCTCACTGTTAGAGCCTTCTGCGAAAACTATACTTACTCTAGTTATATTTTCATGTTCATGTATATCTTCTGGGTCATCATCATTGCTACAGCTATAAATTACAGATGAAGCAAGTAGTGTAAAAAATATTTTTAGTGCATACTTAGAATATGCAGTTTTAAGTTTATTTATCATTTTATTAAATTTTTGTTGTTATTATTTATTAAAGGGTTTGATTATCGAGAGAAAATGGAGGGTAAGGTGGTGCTCTCAACTTTTTTCCTGTAATAAGTTTATTTAATAAAAACTGATCCTTATAAGTTATATTTTTCAGAGTCTTTTCATACTTGACTTGAAAAATTAATTTTTTATTAAAGTCTATAAATGGATTGGTGAATGTATATTCTAGTATACAGTTATTATCTTCTTTGTGAAAGTGTATTTTTTTCTCAGAGCAAAAGTATTCATCAGCGTGTTCATCAAAAACATGAATAGCTTGAGCTAAACTAGGTAATAGCAAAAGGAAAATCAGAAAAAAACTTGTTACCGACTTTATCAATTTTTTTTTAAACCGCAAAGTTAAATAATAAATCGCTGTTTTTTTGTTATTTTAGGTTTAATATCATTAAAAAGATGAAAAAATCATTTATTAAAAGTTTCGTAATGCTTGCATTATCGTTTTCTAACTTAAACGGACAAGTATATGAATTTGTTAATAAGACAAATACACACCGAATTATAAAAGATAAAACTTACATTGTCGAAACGGTGTTTAATACCTCAACAGGAGAATTTGGATTTACAAGGGGAGGGTTTTACTCTGGTAAAAAAAATTTAAATGTTGATTTTGAATTCAATTCCAATTATAGAAATGACAGCATTAAGAAAATTATATACACCAATACCAAAAATTGGAAAAAGGTTTCTTCACCTAAACAAAAGCTTCAGGGAAAATGGCTCATGGCAGGAAGAGTAAGCGATGAAGGAGAAAAAAGAAGAGATTTAAACCGTTCAAGAAAAACAATGAAAATTTTAATTGATGGGTTTTTTCAATGGATAGCCTTTGACACATCAAACTTTCGTTTTTTTGGCTCTGGTGGAGGAAACTATAATACTGAATATGAAAATAGTCCAGAAAAAGGAGGGTATACCGAGAAAATTCAATTCTTTTCTAGGGACAATAACAAGGTTGGTTTAATATTGCCTTTTAAATATAATCTTAGAGGGGAAGATTGGTATCACAAAGGATTAAATAGTAAAGGTGGTGAATTGCACGAAATTTGGCACTTTAGAAAGTAATTAATTATTTCATCCCTACAATCCTATCAAATATTGAAATTTGAAAAAAATCTGTGACCTGTTAAATTGAAATAGACTAAATGTTATGTCGTCAATTTCTTCTATTGTATTTTGATTCGCCCCTAAATAAAAAATAGTTGAAGGATTGGGGTTCCACTGAATTAAGGGTTGAATATAAAATTGATCTATAAATGAGTTGTTTTCAGCGACTAATCTAATGTTCAAATAATTTGAAAACTGGTATTTGAAATTGAGCCTAAGTATTGATCCCTCAAAGTAGTTCTCATTTTTTGACAAATTTTCCAGACGGGAATATCTTAAAAGTGGAGTTATGTTAAAATTGTCATTTATTTGAAAATTTATACTCATATCCGCTTTATGAATTCTACCTACTTCTGGGACTTCCTCATTAACGGATAATTCTTTTCCTAGTGTATACTCCAACTCAAAATTAAGTTGTTCATAGGGGGCTCCTCTCAACAAAAAAGTGTGAGATTGGAGGTGGTAATAAGTTCTTCTTAAAAAAGTTTTTACAGCATCATAGTCTAATGTATATTTCAATTCAGTTCGACCAAAAGTGGTGAATCCTGTAAAAAAATCTGCACTAAAAGCTTTGTAAAAAGCATCAAAAGTGAAAATCCTATCAATTTTAGTTCCAAATCCAAATTTTTGAAGTGCAGGTTTATTTAGGATATTTATGTACTCATGAAAAAAAGTAGTCCATCTTCTGTTATTTTGGACTACAAAACCAACATCAGCTCGAAATTGCGGAGAAATATCTCTGTAATAAAAGTAGCTTCTCCAATGCTCAGTGTTTCTATAAAGTCTCATATAAAGACTATATCCATCAAGATTGTCTCCATCCAATCTTGCTGTTTTTCCATAAATTTTTGCATCTGAATCAATCCAATCTTGTTCAGGCTCTTGGGTGAAACTTTTAGTATATTCAAAATTGAAACGCCAATTACCGCTAAAAAGAAATAACCCATCTAAGCCGGTTGAGTGACCATAACCACCGCCATTATATAGTCTGTTAGTTGTAAAAGCTCCCAGTCTAGATTTAGGGTTAATCAAGTACTGATATCTTAATATGTTAACAAAGCTTCTACCACCAAAACCTTCATAAGATCGGTCTTCACCACCTACCAAATAAGGTGAATTTTCATCTATCGCATTAAGAAGAAAAATCCTTGACTTATTAAATTGACTAAAAAGTTTGGAAGCAAAAACAGGGTTTACAATTGACCTTGAATAAAATGTACCACTAACGAAGTTTACCAAATCCGTACCTCGATTAAAAAAAGGACGTCGTTCAGGATACCTTAAAGAAAAGGATGAATTTGCATCAATTTGAGTTACGTCTGCTTCGACTTGTGAAAAGTCTGGATTAAGAGTAACTTCTAAACTGGTATTTTTATTAATGTCTAAATTTAGTCCTATGCCTACATTACCGTTAGGCTTATTAAAAAGGATTTTTTGATTATTACTGCTTCTGCTTCCAGATATGTTGCTGTACAAATATGGTAGGAGTTCAAACCTTTTTTTAATTGTTATTTCATTGAATTTCACAATATCGGTTGTTTGACAAACCAAACAAGGGTTGTCCCTATCTCGAATCTGAGTACTTAACTCTATAACATTCCCGTCTTCAAAATATCTTCGATAGAAATTAAAGTGCCAAATTTGGTCCGTGCCATTTGGAAATTCAATCTCTGAGAATGGAATTTTCATTTCAATCTGATATCCATCTTCTGTTATATTCCCAAAGGATTGAAAATTTATATTGAAAGATACGTCATATCGTTTATCTTCAGAAATTTCATTTATTTGCCTTGCATCAAGTTGACTCCCAAGTGCATTTACGCCCAAGACAATATTGTTTCTCGCATCTCTAAAAGTGTCAAATCGTAGAGCAATGAAATCGTCATTCAACATATTCATGTCATCTCTTTGCCTAACTGAGACGCGAATATTTTTTGGATCAACTTTTGCGTCAATACCTATGTAAATGTATTCTTTCGAATAGGAAATATAACCATGTGTTTTTATTCTTGAAGGCTTGTTATTTGCTGGGCTGAATTCAATATCAAAAGGAACTTTTGCTGCTGAAGACCATAACTCCTCATTAAGGTAACCATCGAGAGTGATTTGATTGTCGGTTATCTTGTTTGGGGTGAAGTTTTCCTGGCCAAGGAGTAAACTTGTATTTAAAAACAAAAAATAAAATAAAAGATTTCTCAAGTAATTATGATTTATAAATAGAAATGTTTGTTATAAATTTGGCATTTAAAAATATGTTTAATATTCTCAATAAAATGAAAAAAACTTTATTTTATTTTTTAACTTCATTACTATTCATTTATTGTAATCCTCAAGAAGAAAAAAATTCGTTACCCGTTTTTAATAATTTGGTTTGGAGTGACGAATTTGATTATGAGGGTGAAATTAATCAATCGCTATGGCACCTTCAAACAGTTCCAATTGATAATGGAAGTTGGGCTAATAATGAACTTCAACACTATACTGAAAATATTAAAAATTGTTTTGTTAGAGACGGAATGTTAAATATTGTAGCAATAAAAGAAGAAATTGAAATGTATAATTCATCCAAAAATTATTCCTCTGCTAGATTAAATTCGAAATTTGATTTTAAATATGGTAGAATTGATGTTAGAGCAAAACTTCCGTCTTCTAGTGGCACTTGGCCTGCTATTTGGACTCTTGGTTCAAACATTGATGAAATAGGAAATTATCTTGGTGAAAATAAAGGTGAAACCCCATGGCCATACTGTGGAGAAATTGACATAATGGAACAAAATGGATGGGACAAAGCAGATCTTTACAATGTCCTTCATTTTCATAACACAGGTACAAATAAAAAAGATGAAATGAAAAAAATTTCAAATATTGCGAATTCTAATGAATTTAATGTTTACTCACTTGTTTGGACCAAAGAGAAAATATATTGGCTCCTAAATAACAAAATCACTTTTGATCACAAGAACATGGACGTGATGCCCTTTGATAATAATCATTATTTATTGTTAAATCTAGCCATTGGGGGTATTTTGGGCGGAAAAGTACCTGAAGATTTTCGTGAAGAAAGGATGATAATTGATTATGTAAGAATATTTCAATAAGATTTTAAAACTCTGTCTTGGGAATATTAGACCCGTGTGGATCTGTTGTGTCTTGTTTTAGCATCTTTCTTACTTTACTAAAAAAAATGGGTGAATTAATGTGTTCAATTTCTTCAGCAATTTCATGTACTTGATCGGGTTTAAATTCCATAACTTCAACCAAGAACGATTCTATCAATCTGTGCTTAGCAACGACTTCTTTTGCAAATTTTCTTCCTTTTTGAGTAAGTTTTATCGGCCTGTAAGGGGCCGTATCTACAAGTTCCATCAAAGAAAGTTTTTTTAACATATTAGATACGGAGGATTTAGAAACATTAAAAAGCTTGCTTAAAGCAGAAACAGATACTTTTTCACCAGCTTCATTTAGCTTGAATATTTCTTTTATATAGTGGTCTTTTTCTTTAGTTTTTTTCATTAGTTTTGCAGTGGTGAACTTTTTTATGTGTAATATAAACTCCTTGCCCCGATTTATCTTAATTTTTGTCAATTTATTGATTTTTTTTTCAATTTATTCAAATGCACAAACTTTAAAAGGAAGAATTTTAGATCAAAATAATAATTTGATAATAGGCGCTACGATTTTCAATTCCAGTCTAAAAAAAGCAATTATTTCTGATAGCTCAGGGAGATTTAAAATCCATGCTAAAAAAGGAGAGAATAAATACATAATTTCCTTTGTTGGTTTTAAACCAAAAGTTTTAAATATCTCATTTGAAAATGAGGATTTTATTGAAACCGATGTTATATTAAGAAGTGACGAGTCTCTTAAAGAGGTTGTGGTATCAGGAACTTTGAAAAATGTATCTAAACTGAACAGCACAGTCCCAATTGAATTATACAAGGCAAGTTTTTTTAGGGCTAATCCAACAGCAAGTATTTTTGAAGCAATAGAAAATATCAATGGAATCAGAGCACAACTTAATTGCAATGTTTGCAACACTGGCGATATTCGAATAAATGGACAAGAAGGGGCTAACACAATGGTTCTTATAGATGGTCTTCCAATTGTGAGTGGCCTTTCTACAGTTTATGGTTTAACAGGAATTCCACAATCTTTAATTCAACAAATCGAGATTATCAAAGGTCCTTCCTCCACTTTATATGGTTCAGAGGCAATTGGAGGAATTATAAATTTAATTACAAAAGTGCCAGAAAAAGTAAGCCCATTATCTATTGAAAGTTTTTCATCTTCTTGGGGAGAGGTAAATACAGATCTTGGAGTTAAATTTTTAGTTGGACAAAAGACTAATCTTCTAGGTATAAATCACTTTTTATATCAAAATCCTATAGATAAAAATAACGATGGGTTTACCGACCTAACTCTTCAAAATAGAATTTCAATTTTCAATAAATTAAGTGGTAAAAAAAACAACATTGCTTTTAGGTACTTTTACGAAGACAGGTGGGGTGGTCAAACTAATTGGAATAAAAGCGAAAGGGGAAGAAATAATATCTACGGCGAGAGCATATATACCAATCGACTAGAAATTTTTGGAAAGTACTTATACAATGATAATTTTTTTTTTCAATACAGCTTCAATCAGCACCACCAAGACTCTTATTATGGGACTTTGTCATTTGATGCAAAACAAACAATTGGATTTTTACAGACCGTTTATAATTTTAAAATAAATAAAAGTTTATACACCTTAGGGTTAAGCTATAGATATACAGGATATGATGATAATACACCCGCAACTTTTAAGAAAGATAATACTCATCTACCTGGAGTTTTTATTCAAAATGAAATCATAAATAACAATGAAAAATCACTTTTATTAGGAATTAGATACGATTATAATTCAAATTATGGGAATGTTATCACACCTAGAATTAATTTTAAAAAATCTAGTCAAGAAAGAAATTCAACTTTAAGAATTGGTTTTGGTTCCGGTTACAGAATAGTAAACGTTTTCACTGAAGATCATGCAGCGCTTACTGGGGCAAGAGATATTATTTTTATGGAAAAATTATCTCCAGAGAAGTCATGGAATTTTAATCTAAACTATGTTAAGGATTTTTATACAAAAAGAGGCCAAGTTTTTAAAGTGGATTCAAGTATTTTTAAAACTATCTTTTCTAATAGAATAATTCCAGATTACGATAGTAATCCAAATCAAATAATCTATTCAAATGTCAACGGGATAGTGATTTCTCAAGGAGGAAGTATTGACTTTTTTGCAAAAATCTCAAATGTCTTGGATTTCCAAATTGGATTAACGTATGTTGATACTTATATTAAGGAAAATGATAAAAAGTCTATTCCTTATTTGACAGAAGAATTTTCAGGGAGTTATAAAATGGTCTATTATAATAATTTTATAAAATTAAAATTTGATCTAACAGGAAATATAGTTGGGCCAATGAAACTTCCTCTTTTAAGTGCTTTAGACCCTAGACCTGGATATAGCCCTACATTTAATATTTTAAATCTTCAAGTAACAAAAAAAGTCTCAGTTTTTGAATTTTTTATTGGAGTGAAAAATTTATTTGATTTCAAGCCTCCTTTAAATAGTATTGCTCGAGCATTTGACCCATTTGACAAACAAGTGACATTCGACAATAACGGGAGTCCAGTAGTTAGTGAAAATAACCCTTTCGGGCTTACTTTTGATCCCACGTACGCGTTTTACTCAAATCAAGGTATAAGGTCTTTTTTCGGACTTAGATATTTAATTAACAATTAATATAAATTTAAAATTTGACCTTTAAATTTACTATATGAAATTATTTGGTAAAAATTTTCTGTTGCTCTTTCTTCTTTGGTCTCTGATTTCATCCGGTCAAGAGAAGGTTGTGATTTTTTCAATAAATGATATGCACTCGAGGATTGAAAACTTTTCTAAAATAAAACCCTTGATTGATAAAGAAAAAAGAATGGGCAACAAAGTCTTTTTTGTAAGTGCCGGTGACATCTTTTCGGGGAATCCTATAGTAGATAATTATTCAGAAAAGGGGTTCCCAATAATTGATTTGTTAAATCGTACTGGTTTGGACATAAGTGTCATTGGTAATCACGAATTCGATTATGGCCAGAGTGTACTGAGTGATAGAATTGCTCAGGCTAATTTCCCATTCATTTGCGCCAACTTTTCTGGCGGTAAAGGAGAATTGAGTAATGTTAAGGGATTTGAGATTATTGAAAAAGATGGATTTTCAGTAGCCTATATAGGAGCAGTTGAAACTGGAAACTTTGGAAGATACCCACTTACTCACCCAAAAAAAGTTAAAGGTCTTTTTTTTACCAATCCAATAAAGGTTTTTGAAAATTATGAGAAGATTAATGAAAACTCTGAAATTGATCTTGTCATTGCATTAACCCACCTAGGGAAAAGTGGAGATGAAAAAATATTAGAAAACTTCAATTACATAGATTTAGTTATAGGAGGTCATTCGAATCATATTTATGGGAAAAAATATAAAAATGGTTATATGATAATGTCGGGGAAAAATCTTGAAATGATTTCTAAGACTACTATGTCAGTATATGAAGGAAAAATTATAGACTTTCTCTTCGAAAAAATTGATTTATCAAACGAGGGTTTAGAAAAAGATCAAAACATTGAACTTTTAATTCAAAAATATAAAGACAGCCCCTCGTTATATAAAAAAATAGGATATTCTTCTGTCAATCATACAAAAGGTGAAACTGGCTGTTTTTATACGAAAGCAATAAGAGAGACAACAAATGTTGATATTGTAATTCAAAATAATGGAGGTATAAGAGGTACTTTAAAAAAGGGGGTTATTACACCTATTGACATATACACCATTGACCCTTTTGGGAATGGACTAGATAATTTTTTAATCACCCCGGCTGAATTGAACTTTTTTTTAAAAAAATATAGTAAAAGATATTACATTTCCTCAAGTTTAAATATCGAAAAAAAAAACAATGGGGAAATAAAATTTTACAGAAATGGGAGGGAAATTGGGGAAGATGAAAAGATTTCGTTTGCAATGAACGATTACATATCAAATACGTACAGTATGTATTTACCTGAACCTTTGTATTCGTATCCATCTACTACGGCTGAATATTTAATTAAATTTTTAAATACTCATATTGGGGAAAAACTAAATTTTGAAAATTGCAGTAATTTTTAAAAAATTTTTTTTGTAAACTCAATTACAGTATATTTTAAAAGTTATTTATGAATTTTTCAACCCCAACTTTAGTTATAAATAAAACCATCTCTTTAAATAATTTGGGTAGAATGATTGATGTGGCTAAAAAGAACAATTTAGTTTTAAGACCTCATTTCAAAACTCATCAATCGATAGAGGTAGGAAACTGGTTTAAGGAAAAGGGGATTACCTCAATTACCGTTTCTTCCATATCAATGGCTGAATTTTTTTCAAGTGAGTGGAATGATATAACAATAGCCTTCCCATTAAATATTTTAGAAATAGATAAACTAAATTTAATGATAAGAGAAAATAGAGTTAAACTTTTAATTGATTCTATTTCATCGCTAAAAGTATTGGATAGTCAGTTGGAGGATTCTGTTGAAGTCTTCCTAAAAATAGACGTTGGATACAATAGAGCCGGATTAAAAGTTGAAGAAAAACAAAAAATTAAATCATTTATCGAGTTTTGCAATACTAGTAAAAATCTAACTTTTTTAGGGTTTTTGGCACACTTTGGTGATTCATACAAATCTAGAAACAAGACAGAGATCAAAAATGTTTTTCAGAAATCAATTAATAAAATAGAAGTTCTAAATATTGATTTCCCTAATTATCAAATTTCAATTGGCGACACGCCTACCTCCAGTACCATAAAAAAATATCCAGATTTTATAAATGAAATTAGACCTGGGAACTTTATTTTTTATGACCTTGCCCAGTATAAAATCGGTTCTTGTGAAATAGATGATATCGCTATAAGAATGATTTGCCCGGTTGTGTCCATTTATGGGGAAAGAGAAGAGGTTTTAATATATGGAGGGTCTGTTCACTTCTCAAAAGACAGTTTGAGAGAAAATGAAAATAACATATTTGGTTATGTTTATTTTGGAGGAATTTGGGATGTGAGTAATAAAATTGGATATATAAAATCATTATCTCAAGAACACGGAATTGTCAAATTAGAAAAAGAAATAGATATAAAAATTGGGGACCAACTAAATGTTATCCCTGTTCACTCTTGCCTCGCAGTTGACAAGATGGGTGCTTTTTATGAAAGTGGTAAGAGGGTTGAGATTATGAAATAAAAAAGCCCCATACAGGGGCTTTTTTCATAAAGAGTAAATTTATTTAAATCCCACCATAAGTCTTTAAGACTTCAACAATAAAGTTTGAGACAGTAACTAAAGGGCCCCTGGTTCTGAAATTCTCATCCCACTCTTTTTCAAATTTTCCGAATTCGACTTTGATTTTCATAAGATCGCCAAAATTCAAGTGCCCAACCGCAACCCAGTGGGTCGCACCTTCTCCTCCAATATCGAAATTACCTAAAACTATTGGTCTGTCTCCCATAACCTTTTTTAATTGAGATGCCATTTTGATGTGAGCTTTTTGAAAAGCCTGTGGGTTAGATGGTCTAAACGTATATAATTGAATATAAGGAAAATCTTTAGGTGCTCCACCTTGGTAATGTATAAAACGTCCTGCAGCAGAAGTGCCCCACTCTTCAACATAATTATTAAACCTCTCAAGAAATAACGGCCATTCATTTTTTTCTACATCACCCTCTTCTCTTCCAAGATTCCCTACCTGTCCGAAAACAACTACTCGATGAGACCACTCATTGTCTCCAATTCCTATTCTTTCAATTTGTACACCTCCAGATTTAAACTTAGCATCTCCCCAATATTCATCAGCTAGTGCTGCTATAGCACTCTCAGCTCCCTCTTTTGCATTAAAATGGTAGACTCTAAAAGAATTTTGGGAATATGCTAATGTCCCAGATATAAATAATATAATGATTAATATTTTTTTCATTTTTTTAAATTTAATAGTTAGTAAAATTAATTGCTAGTTGATAAATCAGCTCTGAGAGAATAATTGTATTGAGGTCTAGCCCACTCAATTAGTCTTTCGTTGTACTTATCAAAGTCGTCTTCCCATGCACCTTCATACATTTCGTCATAAACTTCTCTAGTAGCTCCACTCTCAGTTGGTCCTTCTGGCATTTTCATGTCATCATAGGCGGTAACAATTCTTATTGTATTAGCATTGCCACCAGAGTCCAATCTGAAAACAGACCATCTTATATCTGGTCTGGTTTTCTTTAAAACCTCAGAGTATCTTCTAAGATATCTCCAAAAATCAGAATTATCTCCATTTTTTAAAACTCGGGTAAGTACACGCAGATATTTTGCAGGTGACGGTTTATCAAAATTTATACTTAATTGCTTTACTCTAATCCATA
>CACJHA010000023.1 GCA_902593075.1 uncultured Bacteroidota bacterium | reverse complement strand
TAAGTTTTTGGGTAAATCGTAATTAAAATCTGATAATTTCATTTGATTTATTTTTTTGGCAAATATACATTTTGAAACATCCGCTTGTCAAGATATTTTGATTATATTTTTAAATTGGCTCAATTATAAATCCAGCTGTTTTTAAATCATCCCAAAATTTCGGATATGACTTTACTACAACATATGGATTTTCTATTAAAATTGGAATTTTGAGTGACAAAGGTGCAAAAGACATTGCCATTCTATGATCCTGATAAGTATTTATTGTAATATTTTTTTGAATCTCTCTTGTCTTGTAAAGTTTAAGGCTCGTTTCTGTAACATCTAAGTTTGCTCCCAGTTTTGTTAATTCATTTTTTAATGCAACTAATCTTTTTGTTTCTTTAATATTTAAGGTTTGTAATCCATATAAAAAGCAGCTAATACCAAGTCCAAAACAAGTTACAGCTATGGTTTGAGCTAAATCAGGGCTATCTACTAAATTTAAATTTAAATTTTTAGGACATGAAAAATCTTTAATTTTAGTTAAGACTATTTTATTTTCTATAAATTTTGTTTCAACTCCTAGAGCTTTATAATATTTAATTAAAATTGAATCTCCTTGGATACTATTTTCGTAAAAATTGTTAAGTTTAACTTCTGCTTTTTCACAAAGTGCAACTATACTATACCAGTATGACGCAGAACTCCAATCTGACTCAACTGTAATACTTGTATCTTGAATTTTTTCTAAATAACCTACATTTATTAAGTTACTTTTGAAGCTCGTTTTTATACCTAAATTATTAAGTAAATGTAAGGACATTTCTATATAAGGTTTTGATATTAATTCTCCTTTTAATTCTATAACTAACCCGTCTATTAATTTAGGAGCTATAAGCAAAATGGCTGAAATAAATTGACTGCTCACATTGGATGAAATTTCAACCTTTTTAGAACTTAATTTCTTTCCTCTAATTTTTAGTGGAGGAAAACCATCTTTTTCGAGATAACTAATATCCGCACCAATTAATTTTAGACAATTAACTAAAGGATAAATTGGTCTTTCGTGCATTCTTCTTGAACCTTTTAGAATAACTTCTCCGTCTTTCAATATTGAGTAGTAAGCAGTAAGAAAACGCATTGCAGTTCCTGCATGACCAACATCTTTTATATTCTTAGAGGATTTTAATGCATTTTCTAAGACAACTGTGTCTTGCGATTCAGACTTATTTTTAATTTTTAGTGATGGATAAATACTCCTTAAAATAAGTAGTCTATTAGTTATACTTTTTGAACCTGTTAAGGATAAATCTACTTTTACAATTCTGTTAGGGTGTAAAACTGAAATCATAGATTTTAAAATAATTTTTTATTTTCACTATGTCTTATGGAATCCCTAACTGTTTTTTTAATTAATTTTTTATCAAATTCAGACTGTAAATCTATGTTGGTCTGATTAGCAATACAAAAAACCACAAATAATACATCTGATAGTTCCTCTGATAAATTAAGAGATTCGTCCTGATTTTTTTTGCTTTGCTCACCGTATTCTCGACTTATTACCCTTGCAACTTCACCAACCTCCTCAGTTAAAATTGCCATATTTGTCATAATATCAAAATATCTTACCCCGTATTTTTTTATCCAATTATCAACTTTTTTTTGAGAATTTTTAATATCCATTTTAATTTTTAATTTTTTTAAAGATATTTCTTTTTATAAACTTATTAGATAACTAGAAATCAATTTATGTGTTAAAATCGGTTACCTAAATTTTTAATGATAGATATAAAATGTAATCTACGTTTACCATTTCTGACTGAATTTTCAAAAATCTCATTATTAAGGATAATAGAAAAACTTCCACTAAATCTTTTTGATATTTCTTTAAATCTTTGAATTTTATCTGCCACTTCACTTATACTAGTTTTGTCAATTAATCTGTGATGCGCAACAAATGGGGTGACAAGAAGTTTAGTTTTAATTTCATTTGAAAGATCATAAAAAAAAAACGATGAAGATGTACTAGCCCTGTATCCAAATGCATCAACATAACCCATAGAAAAGTCATTAGCGTAGTCTAAAGAAAGAGAGTTTTTATAATCCTCACTGATTTTTTTTAGTCCTTCTTGAAGCAGAATTTTATCAATTTTAATGTGAATTAATTTAGAGATATTAAAATTTTCCAATTCAAAAGTTTTTAGCTTTTTGAGTGCATTATTTGAAGGTAAAAGACCTATTTCAAAATTGTCATGAACATCTTTTATATACTTTTTAAAATTTTCATTCGTTTTAGGAGTCTCATCCCTAAAAAATGATTCAGAGGAAAATGAAAAAAAAAAGAAAACTTTATTTTTTGAATCTAATAATAAATCTTTTATATAATCATCAATCTCCCATGGATCTATTTTAATCTTTAATAAAACAAGTAAATGTTCTATTACTTCCCACAGATTTAACTTAAATAGATTTTTAAACCAATTCATAAAAGATTCAAAAGGATACTTGTTTGTGTACTTGTAAGGACGTAATGAACTGATTATAATTGACGGTATTTGATTTTTTGAATCGAATTTACATTTTAACTTTATTTTATTTTCTAATACAGATATAAGTTTTTCAATCCAAACATCAATTAAAGGGATTTCTAAAAAATTCTCCTTGTATGCAATGCTTTCAAGATGGCTAAATTGACTATGATTATTACTTGAGTGTGGCATGTATTCTTCATATCTAGATAACAAGAAGAAAATAGCTGAAAAAATATCAAAAGGTATCGCAGATTTTTGGCCAACTTTAAAAAAGCATTTTAAATTATCCCATTCAAATATTATTATTTCGTGGTTTTCTAATCCCCTTTCTTCAAGCAATCCATTTGACTGGAAAAATAACTCCTCAGAAATTGGAGCATTTGCATAGCTAAACTTGTATCCTTTAAAATCAATAAATTCAGACTTTGAATTAGTAATTGAGAAATTTTTATTTAGAATTAACTTAAAAATATGATTAAAAGTATATTCTATTCTTGGTGAATTCTTATTACAGTAGATTAAAATCATATTTTATGTTAAAAATTTTTTTTTAAAAAAGTTTGACTTAATTCAAAATCAGGGTTTAAATCAAGGGACAAATTTATTAACCTAATTGACTCCTCGCGATTACCATTCAAAAAAGTTAGTTTAGATTTTAAATAATAAATCCATTCTAACGAATAAAGATTTTTTTTAAAGTTAGGAGCTTGCATATAAAAGTTTAAAGCGCACAAACCTGAATCAACTTCTTTTCCAAAAAAAGAAGTTATCTGAGAAATTTTAATTGGAAAATTATTTGACTTTTTTGAGAAAAAGATTTTTAAATTATCCCTTTCACAAATCGATAGGCTTGATAATTCATTAAAAAAATTATTTAGATAAAGGTTGTACATTTCATTGTTTTCATTTTTGAAATAAATCATAGCCATGGATAAATGCCCCTCTAGTTTACTTACTTGATTTAATCTTTCAGCAAGTTTTATAGCTTTCTTTTTATCACCACCGAGAATTTTAGGCACGCTATAAAGTGCATCTATGTGGGCTTCTAGGGTTGGAACATGATTTGGATCTAAATCTAAAGCTTTTGAAAAACTTTTCAGCATTTCATTTAAATAAATAACAGAAAATAAGTTTTTTTTTTGGTAAGCAAGGATCCCATTTGTTCCTCCTAGTTGATATAGTAAATCTGGACTTTCTCCCTCAATTTCAATTTTCCTATTTAGTAATAATATAACTTTTTTTAAGTCTCTAAATTTTGTGGCTACTAAAATTTCTTTTTCAATAATATCTATTTCAGAAGCTTCATAAGTTCTCAATTTATCTACCTCTTGTTTGTAGATTTTATTATTGTTGTTAGATTTAGTTTTTATGAAATTTAGATTTTCAAAAGGGGACTCTTTTTGACTGTACAAGTTTAAAAAAATTAGAAAAAAGAAAAAATAATTATTCAATTTGAGAGGAATTTAAAACTTTCCATAACTTATCTTTAAGAGTATCCAATCCTAAGTTGATTACTGAAGACAAAGCTAGAACAGAAATTGAATTAAAATCTTTATTTACTTTATCTAAAAAAAGACTTCTTTTTGAAACTTCAATAAGATCAATTTTTGATATAACAACAATGAATTTTTTATCTAATAATTCTGGGTTAAACTTTAACATTTCATCTCTAAGAATTAAAAACCTATTATGAATGTCATGCTCAGCAGAGATTAGAAAAAGTAGAATTGAGTTTCTTTCTACATGCCTTAAAAAAAAGTGTCCTAAACCTTTTCCAGAGGATGCTCCTTCAATTATTCCTGGAATATCTGCAACAACAAATGTTTTAAAATCTTTATATTCAACAATTCCTAAGTTTGGTTTTAAAGTAGTAAACTCATAATCACCAACCTTTGGTTTTGCTGATGTGATTGAAGCTAGTAGGGTTGATTTACCAGCATTTGGGAAACCAACTAACCCAACATCAGCTAAAATCTTTAATTCTAAAGTTATTATCATTTCCTCACCAGATATTCCTTTCTGAGAGTATCGTGGGGTTCTATTTGTCGGCGACTTAAAATAACAATTACCTCTTCCTCCCAGTCCTCCCCTAAGTAAAACAATTTCTTTATTATTCTCTGTGATTTCCGCTATAAGCTTATCCGATTTTTTTTCGATAATTGTGGTTCCTAATGGAACTTTTATTATGATGTCCTTACCTTTCTTACCAGTTCTTTTATTTCTGCCCCCATCTCCTCCGTGTCCAGCTTTGAAATGTTTTTTAAATTTAAATGTATATAATGTCCAAATGTTTGCATCCCCTCTAAATATTATATCTCCTCCATTTCCTCCATCACCTCCATCCGGACCTCCTTTAGCTACAAATTTTTCTCTTCTTAAATGTGAAGAACCTCTTCCACCATTACCAGACCTAAGATTTAAACTCACATAATCGACAAAATTATCTTCTGTCATTTTAACTATTTTCAATTATTGAAATAAGTCTTTCAGAAATAACTTTAATATCTCCAACCCCATTAATCGAAAAAAATTTATTTTGTTTTGAATAGAATTTCTTTAATGGTAATGTCTTGTTACTGTACTCTTTAAATCTATTCAAAATTTTCTCTTTATTTATGTCATCAATCCTTCCACTAGTTTCACCTCTTTTTAAAAGTCTATAAAGCAAAATTTCGTCTTCTGCCTCAAGTGCGATCGTGAAACTTATTTGCATCGATAGTGACTTTAAAAAATCATCTAATTTTTTTGCTTGATTAATTGTTCTAGGAAAGCCATCAAATATAAAACCACTTGTTTTTTTGTGTTTTTTTACCTCGTTTTCTAAAATCTCTATTGTTAATTTATCTGGAACTAAATCTCCATTTTCTAAAATTGAAGTTACTTTTAATCCCAAGGAGGTTTTATTTTTTATATGATACCTGAATAGATCTCCAGTAGAAATATGAATTAAATTATATTTGGATTTTAAAAATTCTGCTTGAGTTCCTTTACCTGCGCCAGGTTTTCCAAAAATAACAATGTTTAACATTTGTTGATTCTTTAATAATATAAATATACCCAAAATTGAACTTAGTTTTTGTTAAATGATAAGTCTATATCCCTATTTTTGTAAATGAATATGAAAACTACTTCTCTAAAAAAAAAACTTGGTATACTAGGAGGGGGTCAACTGGGAAAAATGTTGATACATGTTACTAGAAAATGGAGCATAGAAACATATATTTTAGATCCCAACCCTGATTGCCCAGCTTCAAATTGTTGTGATGTGTTTTACAAAGGAGATTTTAACAATTATCAGGATGTTTATAATTTTGGAAAGAAAGTAGATATTATCACAATTGAAATTGAACATGTTAATGTTAAAGCACTTTATAAATTAGAAAAAGAAGGTATAGATGTCTACCCAAGTCCGTCAAATATAGAATTAATCCAAAATAAAGGTGTCCAAAAAGATTTTTTTAAAAAAAATAAAATTCCAACATCTGATTACAGAAGGTTTGATAACAAGAAAATGTTGTCTGCATATATTTCAAAAACTGAATTTAGATATCCTTTTATATGGAAATCTGAGACGATGGGTTACGATGGAAAAGGTGTTAAACTAGTTCAATCTTTATCTGATTTTGATGAAATTAATGAAAATAACTGTGTAATCGAAGATGTTGTTGACATTAAGCATGAGTTGGCTGTTTTAGTTGCTCGAAGTAACTCTGGTAAAAGCAAATCTTTTCCTGTTTTGGAAATGGAATTTAATCAGAAATCAAATCAGGTAGAATATGTTATTCTTCCATCAAGAATTCCTGAAAAAATAAAACTTAAGTCTTTAAAAATTGCAGATTTAGTATCTAAGTCTCTAAATCACGTAGGATTAATTGCAGTTGAATTATTTTGTACCCATAATGATGATGTTTTGGTTAATGAAATTGCGCCAAGAGTTCATAATAGTGGTCATTTAACAATTGAATCCTGTATTACAAGCCAATTCGAACAACATATAAGAGCAATTTATGATATGCCCTTAGGAAATGTCAATCAGATTTTACCTGGTGTAATGGTTAATCTCGTTGGAGAAAATAACCATTACGGTGAAGTCTCTTATCATAACATTGATAAAGCTTTTGAATTAGATGGAGTTTATCCTCACCTCTATGGAAAAAATATAACAAAACCTAACAGGAAAATGGGACACATAACTATTATAGATAATGAACTAGAAAAGGCTATTTCCAAAGCAAAAATTTTAAAAAATACAATAAAAATAATCTCTAAAGAATGAAAAAAATTGGAATAATTATGGGAAGCGAATCTGACTTACCAGTGATGAATGAGGCATCTAAATTTTTGGATGAAATTAATTTGAGTTATGATATCGACATTGTATCAGCACATAGAACCCCAAAAAAAATGTTCGCTTATGCTGAAAATGCAGTTGAAAATGGAATAAATGTAATAATCGCTGGTGCTGGTGGTGCAGCTCATTTGCCAGGCATGGTAGCATCACTTACACCTATTCCAGTAATTGGAGTACCTATTAAATCAAAAAACTCAATTGATGGTTGGGACTCAGTACTATCTATTCTACAAATGCCTGGTGGAGTTCCTGTTGCAACTGTAGCTTTGAATGGGGCGAAGAATGCTGCTATCCTAGCAGCTCAAATTATTGGATCTTTTGACAAGGAAACTCAATTAAAAGTTATCAAATACAAAGAACTAAATGAAAAAAAAGTAATTAAATCTTCTGAAAAGCATAGAAAATAATCACCCATTCTTCTAGAAAAAATTAATAAATAAATTGACTTTTAAGATTATAAAAGGGACTATTGGTAGTGCTTCTGTCCATAGTCTTGTAAAATAAAAATGTGATTTTGGTTTGACTGTTAAAATTGAAATTTGAGTTAAGAGCGACATTGTTAAAATTGATATTGTATAAAGTGAAAACTCTTCGAAACCTTGAAAAAGAAAATAAAGACTAACATATGTAAAAAAAATAGCTAATATTCTTGTAACTCTTATTCCATATTTATTTGGAAATGACATTTGGAATGAAGAATCTTCATCATAATCATTGATTTCAAATACTAAACAAACTGAAATCAAAAAAAATAATCTTTCAAAAAAGTGAAAAACTTCAAAATTTGAGAGTTTTGGAAGATTAGGATTTAAGAAAACACATGTCAGCAATGACCAACTAAATGAAATAGTCAAAATTTTTATTATTGGATTTCTCCTTAATGAACTATTGAAAATGTAGGGGTTTTTATAAAAAAAAATCAAACCGGTTAGAAATACAATTAAAAACTTGTTTAATAAATCAAGATAAAAAAAGAAAATACTAGTATATACAATTCCAATAAAATAAATAGGAGTTAAAAATAAATTTAGTTGTTTGTTTGCAATAAATTCTTTTTTTCTCAAATAATTGTAAGCCAAAAAAGTTAAAGAAAATATTAAAATGTATTCTTCAAAGTTTTTTTGTCTTTCTGTGTAAATATTAGTCAACTCAAAATAGAAAACTAACATTAATGAAACATGAAAATTCTCATTCACATAAGCTGAAATTAGTTTTCGAACCTTTTTCAAAAGATTTTTATTTTAATAATGTTCATAAAAAATTGGTTTAGGTTGAAAACTTCTCTTCTATTTTACAAAATACGTTTTAAATAAGTTAACATTTAATTTAATTTAGCATACAATGTTTTCAAATAGACATATAGGACCCAATGAAAATGAAATAAAAAAAATGCTTAAGGCATTGGGGGTTAAATCTATAAAGGAGCTAATTTATGAAACAATTCCGAACAATATTCTTTTAAAAAAAGAATTAAACCTAGATAATGCGCTTTCTGAGAATGAATTTAATACTTTGATAAGATCTCTATCAAAGAAAAATAAACTTTTCAAGAATTACATTGGTTTAGGATACCATCCATCGATCATGCCTTCTGTAATTCAACGAAATATCTTAGAAAATCCTGGATGGTATACTGCCTATACACCTTACCAGGCCGAAATTGCACAAGGGCGTCTTGAAGCTTTGTTTAATTTTCAGTCACTTATATGCGATCTTACTGGAATGAAAATTTCAAATGCTTCCCTACTTGATGAGGGTACTGCTGCAGCTGAAGCGATGGGTATGCTTTTTTCAACTAGAAATTCAGAAAAGATCAAACAAAATTGTGTTGACTATTTTGTGGACAAAAATACTTTTCCACAAACAATTTCAGTAATGAAAACTAGAGCCAAACCCTTAGGAATAAAAATACATATTGGTGATCCAAACGAATTTAAGGGAAAAAAATCTTTTTTTGGAGCATTTTTTCAATACCAAGGGAAGTCAGGAAATATTTTAAATATTTCAAGAATTTCAACAGTTTTATCTGAAACCCAAATTCCAATAGCTATTAGTACAGACCTATTGGCTCTTACAATGCTTGAAGCCCCAGGTAAATTCAATGTTGATGTTGTGGTTGGAACTTCTCAAAGATTCGGAATACCGTTAGGTTACGGTGGCCCACACGCAGCATTTTTTGCAACAAAGGAAATGTACAAAAGAAATATCCCAGGCAGAATAATTGGGCAAACTGTAGACATAGATGGTAACCCAGCCCTTAGAATGGCCTTACAAACACGTGAGCAACACATTAAAAGAGGAAGAGCTACGTCTAATATTTGCACAGCACAAGTTTTATTAGCAGTTATGGCAGGTATGTATGCTGTTTATCACGGTCCACATGGATTACAAAAAATTGCCGTTGATATCCATAACAAAGTAAAAAAGCTTGATCATTTTCTAAGTAACTTAAATTTAAAACAACTAAACAAAAGTTTTTTTGATACGATTCATTTTAAAGTTAATTCAAAAAAACTGAGAGAAATAGCTGAAAAAAACGGAATTAATTTTAATTATCCTGATAACAATCACGTTTCTATATCAATTAACGAAACTACGAGCGAAAATGATTTAAAAGAAATAATTACTGTTTTTGAAAATTACACCGGAGTTAAGGTTAAATCAAATGAAATTATTTTAAAAGATGTAATTCCTCTAGAAATTAAAAGAGAAAGTAGTTTTTTGACAAATAAAATTTTTAACTCACATCAGTCAGAAACATCGATGATGAGATATATTAAGTCCTTAGAAAGGAAAGATTTAGCACTAAATCATTCGATGATATCTCTTGGTTCCTGTACTATGAAATTAAATAGTGCTAACTTAATGATCCCATTAAGTTTTCCAGAATGGGGAAATATTCACCCCTTCGCACCAATAAATCAGGCTGAGGGATACCAAAAAGTTTTATTTTCTTTAACAGAAATGCTTAACGAAATCACAGGTTTTTCATCTACTTCGTTACAGCCAAATTCTGGTGCACAGGGAGAATTTTCTGGTCTAATGGTCATAAGAGCTTACCATATTTCCAATGGTGATCACCATAGAAATATTTGTATAATTCCTTCCTCTGCTCATGGAACTAATCCGGCTTCAGCAGTTATGGCCGGTATGAAAGTAGTTGTTACTGGAACTGACAATAATGGAAATATAAATTTTGAAGAACTTAAAAAACATGTTAATGAGCATTCTAAAAATTTAGCTGCTTTAATGATAACATATCCTTCTACCTATGGTGTTTTTGAATCGAACATAAAAAGTATTACTCGGTTAATTCATGAAAATGGAGGCCAAGTCTATATGGATGGAGCTAATATGAACGCACAGGTTGGATTAACTAGTCCTAAAGAAATAGGTGCAGATGTCTGTCACTTGAATTTGCACAAAACTTTTGCTATACCCCATGGAGGAGGAGGGCCAGGTGTAGGTCCGATTTCTGTAGCTGCACATCTTGAGGACTTTTTACCTTCAAATCCAATTGTAAAAACTGGAGGTAATAAACCAATTGAATCAATTTCATCTGCTCCTTGGGGATCTGCTATGGCTTGTATTATTTCTTATGGATATATAAAACTATTAGGTTCCTCCGGTTTAAAAAAGTCCACTGAAATAGCTATATTAAGTGCTAACTACATCAAAGAAAGATTAGACGGTGCTTTTCCAATACTGTATGTGGGTGACAAAGGACGTTCAGCTCACGAATTAATTATCGACTTACGTGGATTTAAAGAAAAGAATATTGAGGTAATTGATATTGCTAAAAGACTGATGGACTACGGTTTTCACGCTCCTACCGTTTCCTTTCCTGTACCCGGTACAATGATGATTGAACCTACCGAAAGTGAAAATCTAGAAGAAATAGATAGATTTTGCGATGCTATGATTTCAATTGCAGCAGAAATTTCGGAAGCGGATTACCATGATGAGAATAGTGTATTAAAGAATGCTCCTCATACCGAATTGCTTGCAACAGCCGACAAATGGCCCTTTAAATACAGTAGAAAAAAAGCTTTATATCCTTTAAAATATGTTTTAAATAATAAGTTTTGGCCTACAGTGAGGAGAGTTGATGAAGCTTTTGGAGATCGTAACTTAGTATGTAGTTGTCCAAGTACAAGCGAATACCAAAAAGCATATAAATCAATAGAAAATGAAAAGTAATTTTTTTTATTTTTCTATTTTTTTTATGTTTGGAAATCGTTCAAAATTTCAAAAAAAAAATTTTTTTTTAGAATAACAATTCTAAATTAGTGTTTTTAAAATTCGATGGGAGCAATTATAACAAAAACTGGATGTTACATTCCTAATTTTGCTGTTAAAAATGACGAATTTTTACAAAATACCTTTTTGGATATTGAAGGCAATCCTTTTTTAAAAAAGAATCAAGAAATTATTGAGAAATTTTCCTCTATTACAGGAATTAAAGAAAGAAGGTATGCCGACAAAAATCATAACACATCTGATTTAGCTACTTTTGCAGCACTCAAGACTTTAGAAACCAACAATGAGGAAAAAGAATCTATTGACTACATAATTTTAGCTCATAATTTTGGTGATACAGATTTTGGATCAAAACAATCGGGTTTAATGCCCAGTCTTGCTTCAAAGGTCAAATCAAATTTAAATATAAAAAACCCTAATTGTGTTGCTTATGATTTAATTTTCGGCTGTCCAGGGTGGCTCGAGGGTTTAATACAGGCTTATAATTTCATTAAGGCAGGGGCGGCTAAAAAATGTTTAGTTATTGGTGCTGAAACATTATCAAGAGTAGTTGACAATGTTGACAGAGATTCAATGATTTTTTCTGATGGTGCCGGTGCAGTTATAATCGAGAAAAGTAATTCTGAAAATGGAGTAATTGCTTACAAATCTGTTACTTTCACTGACAACAATGAAGTCGATATTTTAAATTTTGATTGTTCATATGACTTTTCAGACAAACATAAATATATTAAAATGAAGGGGAGAAAAGTTTATGAGTTTGCTTTAAAAAAAGTTCCTGAAGCGATAAAAGAGTGCATAGAAAAAGCAAGCATAAACATAGAAGAGATTAAAAAAGTTTTTATTCATCAAGCTAATATGAAAATGGATGAAGCAATAGTTAAAAGACTTTACAAACTCTACGAAAAAGAGATTCCAGAAAATATTTTGCCAATGAATATCCAATCTTTAGGTAATAGTTCTGTAGCAACAATTCCAACTTTATTCGACCAAGTTTTGAGGAACGAAATTATAAATCATAAATTAAATAAAAATGATATTATAATATTTGCAAGTGTTGGAGCGGGCATGAACGTAAATTCTATAATTTACAAGATTTAATTTTTTTAACTTTACTAAAATTATTTTTTTAATGATTAAATTCATTGAACATATTGGGAGATATTTTATTATGCTCCAAAAGATTTTTGAAAAGTTTACAAAATTTAATGTTCTATGGAGACTAATTTTGAGAGAAATTGATGACTTAATTATTGGTTCTTTGGGAATTGTTTCATTAATATCTTTTTTTGTTGGTGGTGTAGTAGCAATTCAAACAGCTATAAATATGGAGAATCCTCTTCTTCCAAGATATTTGGTTGGTTTTGCAACCAGACAAACTATGATTTTAGAATTTGCCCCAACATTTATTTCTATAATCATGGCTGGAAAGGTTGGATCTTTTATTACCTCTTCTATAGGTACAATGAGAGTTACAGAGCAAATTGACGCATTGGAAGTTATGGGAGTAAACACCTATAATTATTTAATTTTTCCAAAAATAGTAGCAATGACAATCTATCCATTTATAATAGTAATTTCGATGTTTCTAGGAATATTTGGAGGTTATTTTGCTTGCGTTACTGGTGGCTTTACTACTCACACTGATTTTATTGATGGCTTACAACTTGACTTTGTACCATTTCATCTTAATTATGCCTTTATAAAGACATTTTTATTTGCAATGATTTTAGCCACCATCCCTTCCTATCATGGATTTTTTATGAAAGGTGGAGCTTTGGAGGTTGGTAAAGCAAGTACAACCTCATTTGTATGGACAAGTGTTGCAATAATCATAATGAATTCTTTTATTACAAACTTATTACTTACATAATGATAGAAGTAACAAAACTCAGTAAAAAATTTGATGAAACATATGTTTTAAAAGAAGTAAGTACTTTTTTTGAAAAGGGAAAAACCAATTTAATAATTGGTCAAAGTGGATCTGGAAAAACAGTTTTTTTAAAATGTATTTTAGGACTTTTTAGTCCCGAAAGTGGAGAAATAATATATAACAAAACTCCCCTCTCTAAAATGAACTCAAAGGAAAGAACGAAGCTTCGTCAGGATATGGGGATGGTTTTTCAAGGTAGTGCTCTTTTTGATTCTATGACTGTAGAAGAAAATGTAGCCTTCCCAATGAAAATGTTCACAAATACTCATATTGATGAAATACGTGATAGAGCTAACATTGTAATTAAAAGAGTAAATCTAATTAACTCAAATAACAAACTTCCTTCAGAAATTTCTGGAGGTATGAAGAAAAGAGTTGCAATTGCTAGGGCTATAATAATGTACCCCAACTATCTTTTTTGTGATGAACCTAATTCAGGTCTTGATCCAAACACTGCAATTTTAATTGATAATTTAATTCAGGAAATTACTCAGGAATACAAAATAACAACCATAATAAATACTCATGACATGAATTCAGTTATGGAGATAGGTGAAAAGATTATTTTTCTTGAAAATGGAGAGAAAAAATGGGAAGGAACAAATTTAGAGATATTTAAAACTGACAACACCTCTATTTCCAATTTCGTTTACTCTTCAGAATTATTTAAGAAAGTGAGAAAAATTTATGTCAAAGAAAACAAATAGATTTAATTGAAATCAACACCAAATCTTTTAATTAAAACCTCTTTTAACTTTTGAATTGATTTAATTTTATTTCTTGGTATAACCATTAAAATTTCTTTATTATTTACAATTATATGATCTTGTAAACTGTCTAATATGATTATTTTTTTTTGATCAGAAAACATGATATTACCTTTAGAAGAATTTAAATAATTTTCTTTAAATCCAATATTTATATTTTTTTTAAGATTTTTTTCAGATAAGGTTTCGAATAATGATTCCCATGTTCCGAGATCACTCCATTCGAAGTTTGATCTTATAACATATGTGTTTTTTGCCTTCTCAAGGATAGAGTAATCTATTGAAAGAGGTTTCGTTTTTGGGAAAATATTTTCAAAAAAATAAATTTCCTCAGAGGTGTCAAATTTTTTCAAATTTGACTTAAATGTTTTAATCAAGTTAGGTTGTAAGTTCTCAAAAGCTTTTAAAATTGTCTCTGTAGACCAAACAAAAATACCAGAATTCCAAAAATAGATTTTAGATTTTAAAAACTTTTCGGCCATTTGCTTACCTGGTTTCTCAGTAAATCTCAGTACTTTTTGGAATGAATCTTTTGTGTTATTTACCTTGATATAACCATAATTGGTGGACGGAAATTTAGGAATAACTCCAAAAGTTACTAGGTGATGACTCTTAGATACAGAAAATGCATGTTCTACGTTTTTATAAAATTCATTTAATTTTTCAATGTGGTGATCACTTGGCAATACAATTAACTTCGCTTTTTGGTTGATTTGATTAATTTTTAGTGAAGCATATAAAATTGATGGTGCAGTATTTCGCTTCAATGGTTCAAAAATAAAATTATTAATATTTAACTTCGGAATCTGTTTTAGCAAGTGGTTCCTATATTTCTCATTTGTTGAAATAAAAATGTTTTTTGTTTTGATAATTTTTTTAATTCTAAGAAATGTCTCTTGAATAAGTGTTTTTCCTGACCCCGTTAAATCAATAAATTGTTTCGGAAGAGATTCTCTGCTTGCAGGCCAAAAACGTGAACCGGAACCACCAGCCAAAATAAGAGCATAAAAATTATTATCTTTTTTCATTTTTGTAGTCTAATATCAGGGTGTTTGGCTGAAAGAGATATAGTTTTCCGTTAGAAATTTTTTCACAAACATACCTCTTTCTTTTTTTACTAATCTTCTTAAAAATTTCTTTTCTTCTATGCATAAAAAGTTGACCCATTTCTAGTTGATCTATAAAGAAGTAATCCTCTAAAGTATCAAATTTAGTTAGAGAGATTGTAAGTTCTTTATCTAAATCTGTACTTGATTTTGGGTTTTTTAGATATGTTTTAAAAGCATCAAGAATAGACAAGGGGAAAATTGTCTCAAAGAGGAAAGGTTCAGATATTTCTTTAAATTTTTTTTTCCATTCAACACCATGAGGTTTAATATTATTTCCGAATTTTTGATAAACTAACTGGTGTGAGATTTCGTGAAGTAAGGTTATTAAAAATCTAAATTTATTTGAATCCTGATTTATAGTAATTTTTTTAAATCCATTACTATAGACCCTAAAGTCACCTCTCTTTGTTTTTCTCTCCGAAACTATAATTATATTTAATTTATGTTTATTTATTAAATCTCTAACATTTTCTTTGGCATTTACTGGAATAAAACTCATTAAAATCATAATACTCGCAGATCAATTATAATAATAAAACAAAATTCACAAAAGTATTTTTATTGGATTTTCAATAAAGTCTCTTAAAGTCTGTAAAAATTTTGAACCAGATGCACCGTCTATAGTTCTGTGATCGCAGGCTAAAGTTATTTTCATTGTATTTGAAACAACAATTTTATCTTTTTTGACAACTGGTTTTTGAATAATACTGCCAACAGATAATATAGCTGAGTTTGGTTGGTTTATAATTGAAGTGAAAGATTCGATACCAAACATACCTAAATTAGATATTGTGAATGTACTTCCCTCAATTTCATTTTGTAACAATTTTTTTTCTTGAGCTCTACTTGCAAAATCCTTAACTTTTAATCCAATTTGTTTCAAATTTAAGTTATTGGCAAATTTTAAAACAGGAACAACTAATCCATCTTCTACTGCAACCGCTACCCCTACATGAACATGTTTATGTTGAGTTATTTCATTTTCACTCCATTGACTATTTATTTCAGGATGCATGCTCAAAGAAAGAGCACTGGCTTTAATTATTAAATCATTAAATGAAATTTTTGTTTCAGGCTGTGAGTTGTATTGCTCTCGAAATGAAATGAGATTATCAACATTAAATTCAACATTTAAATAATAATGAGGAGCAGAAAATTTTGAATCTGATAATCTTTTGGCAATTGTTTTCCGAATTTGAGAGTTTTGTATTTGATTACTAGATTCTTTTTCCAATTTTTTAGAAGAATCTGAAGAAGGCATATAGTTTTCGATGTCTCTCTTAATAATCCTTCCTCCATCACCTGTACCAACTAAATTATTTAACATAATTCCTTTTTGGGATGCCATTTTTTTTGCCAAGGGAGATGCGAAAATTCTATCAGTTTGAAAGTTTTCTAATACATTTTTAGATTCATTTTTAGTTGTATCAACATTTAAATTATGACTATTTTTTGAAGAAATATTTTCTTGTTGTGGTATTTCCTGCTTAGTTTCTTTTTCTTCAATAATATCTTTTTGACCGATAGACTTTAAAGCTTTTTCAATATTGGTGTTTTTGTCTCCAATGATAGCTAGAACTTCGTCTACTGGTGTGGATTTTCCCTCTTCAACACCGATATGAAGTAAAGTTCCTTTATGAAAAGACTCAAACTCCATGGTTGCTTTGTCAGTTTCAATTTCAGCTATTATGTCGCCTTCTTTAACTTCATCCCCAACTTTTTTGAGCCATGTTGATACAGTTCCCTCTTCCATTGTATCGCTAAGCCTTGGCATTTTGACTATTTCAAAGTTGTTTTGAACTTCTTTTTCTAAAGTTCTATCTTTATTTTCAGTTTGTGTGTTTTCTTCTAATTTTTCATTGTCTGAATTTGCAATATTATTTTTTTGTTTAGAGCCTTTTTTATCAATATATGATGAAATGTCTTCATTTTTTTCTCCAATAATAGCCAACATAGAGTCCACTGGAACTGTTTTACCAGCCTCTACTCCAATATAAAGCAACTCACCTGAATGAAAAGATTCAAACTCCATTGTGGCTTTATCTGTTTCTATTTCTGCTAAAATGTCTCCCTCATTAATTTGATCTCCTACTTTCTTTAACCATGACGAAACAGTTCCTTCCTCCATAGTATCGCTTAGCCTAGGCATATTGATAATTTCAGCCATAATTTATTTTAATTTATGATTTAAAAAAGGATAATTTGGTTCTTCATAAACAGCATCATACATGACCGAAATATCTGGATACGGTGATTCTTCAGCAAATTTTTCACACTCCAAAATTTGATTTTTAACTCTTTCTTCAATGGAAGAGATTTGATTATCATTTAAGTATTTTTTCTCGATAATAATTTTTTTAACCTGAGTGATTGGATCTATCTTTTTATATTCCTCAACCTCTGATTTTGTTCTATATTTTTGGGCATCTGACATTGAATGGCCCCTGTATCTATACGTTTTCATTTCTATAAAAGAGGGACCTTCCCCTTTTCGAGCAACTGAAATCGCTTTATCAAGAGACTTTGCTACTGTAACCGGGTTCATCCCATCAACAGGTTCACAAGGCATATTGTATCCTAATCCTAATTTCCAAATTTCTTCATGGCTAGCTGTTCTAGCAACAGAGGTTCCCATTGCATATCCATTGTTTTCAACAATAAAAACAACAGGTAACTTCCATAATGTCGCCAGATTCAAGGTCTCATGTAATGAACCCTGTCTGACGGCGCCATCTCCCATAAAACACAGAGTTACACAGTCTCTCTCATGATATTTATCTCCAAACGCCATACCTGCTCCAAGAGGTATTTGACCACCCACAATCCCATGGCCTCCGTGAAATCGAAACTCTTTTGAAAAAATATGCATGGAACCGCCTAAACCTGATGAAGTTCCAGTTCCCTTTCCGTAAAGCTCAGCCATAACTCTTTTTGGATCTACACCCATTCCAATTGGCTGAACATGGTTTCGATAAGCCGTTATAATTCTGTCCTTCCCAATTTCCATGGCATGAAGTGCGCCAGCTAAAATTGCTTCTTGACCGTTATAAAGATGAAGAAAGCCCCTTACTTTTTGTTGAATATAAACGGCTGCTAATTTGTCTTCAAACTTTCTCCAAAATTATAAACATCCTGATAATTGTTAAAATCTCCTTTGTAAAACACATCACAACAATTTGAAGCTGGGCAATCAGGGTTGGGATCTAAAATATATGTTTCTATGCTCCATTTTCTAGTAACATGTATCAACATTTTTCCCAGTTGACCCCCTCCTAGTATACCAAGTTTTTTTTTTAGAGAAGTAGTTTTCATATTCATTTACAAAAATAGGGATATAGACTTATCATTTAACAAAAACTAAGTTCAATTTTGGGTATATTTATATTATTAAAGAATCAACAAATGTTAAACATTGTTATTTTTGGAAAACCTGGCGCAGGTAAAGGAACTCAAGCAGAATTTTTAAAATCCAAATATAATTTAATTCATATTTCTACTGGAGATCTATTCAGGTATCATATAAAAAATAAAACCTCCTTGGGATTAAAAGTAACTTCAATTTTAGAAAATGGAGATTTAGTTCCAGATAAATTAACAATAGAGATTTTAGAAAACGAGGTAAAAAAACACAAAAAAACAAGTGGTTTTATATTTGATGGCTTTCCTAGAACAATTAATCAAGCAAAAAAATTAGATGATTTTTTAAAGTCACTATCGATGCAAATAAGTTTCACGATCGCACTTGAGGCAGAAGACGAAATTTTGCTTTATAGACTTTTAAAAAGAGGTGAAACTAGTGGAAGGATTGATGACATAAATAAAGAGAAAATTTTGAATAGATTTAAAGAGTACAGTAACAAGACATTACCATTAAAGAAATTCTATTCAAAACAAAATAAATTTTTTTCGATTAATGGGGTTGGAGATATTAAAGTTATTTCTGAAAGACTTATTTCAATAATTGAAAATAGTTAAAATGACAGAAGATAATTTTGTCGATTATGTGAGTTTAAATCTTAGGTCTGGTAATGGTGGAAGAGGTTCTTCACATTTAAGAAGAGAAAAATTTGTAGCTAAAGGAGGTCCGGATGGAGGTGATGGAGGAAATGGAGGAGATATAATATTTAGAGGGGATGCAAACATTTGGACATTATATACATTTAAATTTAAAAAACATTTCAAAGCTGGACACGGAGGAGATGGGGGCAGAAATAAAAGAACTGGTAAGAAAGGTAAGGACATCATAATAAAAGTTCCATTAGGAACCACAATTATCGAAAAAAAATCGGATAAGCTTATAGCGGAAATCACAGAGAATAATAAAGAAATTGTTTTACTTAGGGGAGGACTGGGAGGAAGAGGTAATTGTTATTTTAAGTCGCCGACAAATAGAACCCCACGATACTCTCAGAAAGGAATATCTGGTGAGGAAATGATAATAACTTTAGAATTAAAGATTTTAGCTGATGTTGGGTTAGTTGGTTTCCCAAATGCTGGTAAATCAACCCTACTAGCTTCAATCACATCAGCAAAACCAAAGGTTGGTGATTATGAGTTTACTACTTTAAAACCAAACTTAGGAATTGTTGAATATAAAGATTTTAAAACATTTGTTGTTGCAGATATTCCAGGAATAATTGAAGGAGCATCCTCTGGAAAAGGTTTAGGACACTTTTTTTTAAGGCATGTAGAAAGAAACTCAATTCTACTTTTTCTAATCTCTGCTGAGCATGACATTCATAATAGGTTTTTAATTCTTAGAGATGAAATGTTAAAGTTTAACCCAGAATTATTAGATAAAAAATTCATTGTTGTTATATCAAAAATTGATCTTATTGAAGTTTCAAAAAGAAGTCTTTTTTTAGATAAAGTAAATAAAGATTTTAATTCAATTTCTGTTCTAGCTTTGTCTTCAGTAATCAACTTAGGATTGGATACTCTTAAAGATAAGTTATGGAAAGTTTTAAATTCCTCTCAAATTGAATAATTATTTTTTCTTTTTTCTAATTTTTTTAAACTTGTACAGTCAAAAAGAGTCCCCTTTTGAAAATCTAAATTTCATAAAAACTAAATCTAACAACAATAATAAAATCTACAAACAAGAGGTAGATAAATTGAGAACTTATGAAGCTTCTGAAATAGATATTATTGAAAAAGAAATTTTAGTAGCCACAAAATTTAGAGACTTAAAAAAAGTTATATTATTACTAAATAGGAAAATTGAAATTGAGGGAGAAAGTCCAGATTTACTATATCAACTAGGAGGAACAAATGGGATCCTTGCTTACCAAAAAAAAAACTTATTTTCTGTTATTTATTTAAATGAAATGCTGAAAAGTTTTTCAAAAGCTTTAGATTTAGATCCAAATCATGTTCCAACCCTAGAAGCCCACATAGATGCACTTTATAGCGTGCCTAAAATTCTCGGTGGTGATAAAAAGAAAGCTATAAAACTTGCTGAAAGATTAAATCAAGTAAGTAAACTAGAGGGGCATTTATCCATGGCTATGATTTATTTCAAAAATGAAAACAATGAAATGTACAACCTTTATCTAAATAATTTTTTTAATGAATTATCAAGCCTATCGATTTGTGAAAGGGATAATTTAAAAATCTTTTTCTCAAAAAAGTCAAATAATTTTCCAATTAAAATTTCTCAGATAACTTCTTTTTTTGGAAAAGAAGTTGATTCAGGTTTGTGCGCTTTAAACTTTTATATGCAAGCTCCTAACTTTAAAAAAAATCTTTATTCGTTAGAATGGATTTATTATTTAAAATCTAAACTAACTTTTTTGAATGGTAATCGCGAGGAGTCAATTAGGTTAATAAATTTGTCCCTTGATTTAAACCCTGATTTTGAATTAAGTCAAACTTTTTTAAAAAAAAATTTTTAACATAAAATATGATTTTAATCTACTGTAATAAGAATTCACCAAGAATAGAATATACTTTTAATCATATTTTTAAGTTAATTCTAAATAAAAATTTCTCAATTACTAATTCAAAGTCTGAATTTATTGATTTTAAAGGATACAAGTTTAGCTATGCAAATGCTCCAATTTCTGAGGAGTTATTTTTCCAGTCAAATGGATTGCTTGAAGAAAGGGGATTAGAAAACCACGAAATAATAATATTTGAATGGGATAATTTAAAATGCTTTTTTAAAGTTGGCCAAAAATCTGCGATACCTTTTGATATTTTTTCAGCTATTTTCTTCTTGTTATCTAGATATGAAGAATACATGCCACACTCAAGTAATAATCATAGTCAATTTAGCCATCTTGAAAGCATTGCATACAAGGAGAATTTTTTAGAAATCCCTTTAATTGATGTTTGGATTGAAAAACTTATATCTGTATTAGAAAATAAAATAAAGTTAAAATGTAAATTCGATTCAAAAAATCAAATACCGTCAATTATAATCAGTTCATTACGTCCTTACAAGTACACAAACAAGTATCCTTTTGAATCTTTTATGAATTGGTTTAAAAATCTATTTAAGTTAAATCTGTGGGAAGTAATAGAACATTTACTTGTTTTATTAAAGATTAAAATAGATCCATGGGAGATTGATGATTATATAAAAGATTTATTATTAGATTCAAAAAATAAAGTTTTCTTTTTTTTTTCATTTTCCTCTGAATCATTTTTTAGGGATGAGACTCCTAAAACGAATGAAAATTTTAAAAAGTATATAAAAGATGTTCATGACAATTTTGAAATAGGTCTTTTACCTTCAAATAATGCACTCAAAAAGCTAAAAACTTTTGAATTGGAAAATTTTAATATCTCTAAATTAATTCACATTAAAATTGATAAAATTCTGCTTCAAGAAGGACTAAAAAAAATCAGTGAGGATTATAAAAACTCTCTTTCTTTAGACTACGCTAATGACTTTTCTATGGGTTATGTTGATGCATTTGGATACAGGGCTAGTACATCTTCATCGTTTTTTTTTTATGATCTTTCAAATGAAATTAAAACTAAACTTCTTGTCACCCCATTTGTTGCGCATCACAGATTAATTGACAAAACTAGTATAAGTGAAGTGGCAGATAAAATTCAAAGATTTAAAGAAATATCAAAAAGATTTAGTGGAAGTTTTTCTATTATCCTTAATAATGAGATTTTTGAAAATTCAGTCAGAAATGGTAAACGTAGATTACATTTTATATCTATCATTAAAAATTTAGGTAACCGATTTTAACACATAAATTGATTTCTAGTTATCTAATAAGTTTATAAAAAGAAATATCTTTAAAAAAATTAAAAATTAAAATGGATATTAAAAATTCTCAAAAAAAAGTTGATAATTGGATAAAAAAATACGGGGTAAGATATTTTGATATTATGACAAATATGGCAATTTTAACTGAGGAGGTTGGTGAAGTTGCAAGGGTAATAAGTCGAGAATACGGTGAGCAAAGCAAAAAAAATCAGGACGAATCTCTTAATTTATCAGAGGAACTATCAGATGTATTATTTGTGGTTTTTTGTATTGCTAATCAGACCAACATAGATTTACAGTCTGAATTTGATAAAAAATTAATTAAAAAAACAGTTAGGGATTCCATAAGACATAGTGAAAATAAAAAATTATTTTAAAATCTATGATTTCAGTTTTACACCCTAACAGAATTGTAAAAGTAGATTTATCCTTAACAGGTTCAAAAAGTATAACTAATAGACTACTTATTTTAAGGAGTATTTATCCATCACTAAAAATTAAAAATAAGTCTGAATCGCAAGACACAGTTGTCTTAGAAAATGCATTAAAATCCTCTAAGAATATAAAAGATGTTGGTCATGCAGGAACTGCAATGCGTTTTCTTACTGCTTACTACTCAATATTGAAAGACGGAGAAGTTATTCTAAAAGGTTCAAGAAGAATGCACGAAAGACCAATTTATCCTTTAGTTAATTGTCTAAAATTAATTGGTGCGGATATTAGTTATCTCGAAAAAGATGGTTTTCCTCCACTAAAAATTAGAGGAAAGAAATTAAGTTCTAAAAAGGTTGAAATTTCATCCAATGTGAGCAGTCAATTTATTTCAGCCATTTTGCTTATAGCTCCTAAATTAATAGACGGGTTAGTTATAGAATTAAAAGGAGAATTAATATCAAAACCTTATATAGAAATGTCCTTACATTTACTTAATAATTTAGGTATAAAAACGAGCTTCAAAAGTAACTTAATAAATGTAGGTTATTTAGAAAAAATTCAAGATACAAGTATTACAGTTGAGTCAGATTGGAGTTCTGCGTCATACTGGTATAGTATAGTTGCACTTTGTGAAAAAGCAGAAGTTAAACTTAACAATTTTTACGAAAATAGTATCCAAGGAGATTCAATTTTAATTAAATATTATAAAGCTCTAGGAGTTGAAACAAAATTTATAGAAAATAAAATAGTCTTAACTAAAATTAAAGATTTTTCATGTCCTAAAAATTTAAATTTAAATTTAGTAGATAGCCCTGATTTAGCTCAAACCATAGCTGTAACTTGTTTTGGACTTGGTATTAGCTGCTTTTTATATGGATTACAAACCTTAAATATTAAAGAAACAAAAAGATTAGTTGCATTAAAAAATGAATTAACAAAACTGGGAGCAAACTTAGATGTTACAGAAACGAGCCTTAAACTTTACAAGACAAGAGAGATTCAAAAAAATATTACAATAAATACTTATCAGGATCATAGAATGGCAATGTCTTTTGCACCTTTGTCACTCAAAATTCCAATTTTAATAGAAAATCCATATGTTGTAGTAAAGTCATATCCGAAATTTTGGGATGAT
Source organism: uncultured Bacteroidota bacterium (assembly GCA_902593075.1). Classification (GTDB taxonomy): domain Bacteria; phylum Bacteroidota; class Bacteroidia; order Flavobacteriales; family Flavobacteriaceae; genus TMED96. The sequence goes on along the minus strand of CACJHA010000023.1, from coordinate 145 downwards.
TTAAAAACAGCTGGATTTATAATTGAGCCAATTTAAAAATATAATCAAAATATCTTGACAAGCGGATGTTTCAAAATGTATATTTGCCAAAAAAATAAATCAAATGAAATTATCAGATTTTAATTACGATTTACCCAAAAACTTA
>CACJHA010000022.1 GCA_902593075.1 uncultured Bacteroidota bacterium | reverse complement strand
TTTAGCATTTAGAACATTCATAGGTATAGCAATCCCATTTGGGAATTCGAATTTTATACCATTTACAAGATCGTATTATGCAGGGGGATCAAACGATAATAGAGCATGGCAAGCTTACAAACTTGGGCCAGGATCAAGTAGCAGGTTTAATGAGTTCAATGAAGCAAATTTTAAAATTGCATTTAATGTTGAATACAGATATCCAATTATTAAAAGATTAAATGGTGCGTTTTTCATTGACAGCGGTAATATTTGGAATTTCAACAACAATGTATCTGATAGAAAACAAGTTTTTAACAACCTTAGAGATTTAAGTGAATTGGCTATTGGATCCGGCTTTGGACTGAGGTATGACTTTGATTATTTCATTTTTAGACTTGATACTGGATTTAAAACTTATGACCCATCTCTCATTAAAGCAGATAGATGGTTTTCACAATTAAATCTTAAAAAAGCTGTTTTTAATGTAGGAATTAACTTTCCGTTTTAGTTCAATTTAATTAAATTTGTCCACCAAAACATTAAAAGAATGTCAGCTGTGTTCCCTAAAGGTGTATTGACTGGAAAAGAAGTTCAGGATGTTTACAACCATGCCAAAGAAAACAGGTATGCTTTGCCAGCAGTAAATGTAATAGGTAATAACTCAATAAATACGGTTTTGGAAACTGCTTCTGAATTAAATAGTCCTGTAATAATTCAGTTTTCAAACGGAGGATCTCATTTTAATGCTGGAAAAGGTTTAATTAACAACAACCAACTTGCTTCAATAAAAGGTGCTATAGCAGGTGCGAAACATGTGCATGAATTAGCAGAAACCTACTCTGCAACAGTTATACTGCATACGGATCACTGTGAGCGAAAGCTTTTACCTTGGATTGATGGTCTAATTAAAGAGAGTGAGTTACATTATTCTAAAAATGGTAAACCATTATTTAGTTCACATATGATTGATCTCTCAAATGAACCATTGACTGATAATATTGATACTTGCAAAAAGTATCTTCAAAGGCTAAAAAAAATTGATATGTCTTTAGAAATTGAACTTGGTGTTACTGGAGGTGAAGAAGATGGTGTTGACAATACTAACATTGAGATTTCTAAACTTTACACACAACCAGAGGAAGTTGCATTTGCTTATGAAAATTTGATAAAGATAAGTGATAGTTTTACCATTGCAGCAGCATTTGGAAATGTACACGGGGTATACCAGCCAGGTAATGTTCAATTAACTCCCAAAATTTTAAAAAACTCTCAAGAGTTCATTTCAAAGAAATTTGGAGTTCCAAAAAAAACAATCAACTTTGTTTTTCATGGTGGTTCAGGATCAAGCAAAGATCAGATTACAGAGGCTATAAGCTATGGAGTAGTTAAAATGAACATCGATACAGATCTCCAATATGCCTTTACAGAATCAATTCGAGATTACATGAACGAAAAATATGAGTACCTTAAATCTCAAATTGGAAATCCAGATGGAGTTAATCAACCGAATAAAAAACATTATGACCCTAGAGTTTGGTTAAGAAAAGGAGAGCTTTCTTTTAAAAAACGACTTGAAGAAGCTTTTGAAGATTTAAACAATATTGATACACTATCTAAAAAATGATTTCATTATGAGTTGGTTTAAAAGAAGTGAAAAAGGAATACAAACAAAAACAGAAGAAAAAAAAGATATACCAAAAGGTCTTTGGTATAAAACTCCTACTGGGAAAATTATTGAAACCCAAGAGCTTGAAGATAATTTTTTTGTCAGTCCAGAGGACGAGTATCATGTAAGAATAGGGAGTGAGGAATATTTCAAAATTTTATTTGATGATTCAAGATATAAAGAAATTAATAAATCTGTTTCTTCGTTAGATTTTTTAAACTTTACCGATACCAAGAAATATAGTCAAAGAATAAAGGAGGAAAATAAAAAATCTGGTCTGACTGATGCAGTCAGAACAGCAGTTGGTAAATCAAAGGGTAAAACAATTGTAATTGCTTGCATGGATTTTAGATTTATTGGAGGATCAATGGGTTCTGTAGTAGGAGAAAAAATCAGCAGGTCTATTAGTTATGCAATAGAAAATAAAATTCCTCTAACAATAATTTCTAAATCAGGAGGAGCTAGAATGATGGAAGGCGCATTTTCATTGATGCAAATGGCAAAAGTTAGTAGTTTTTTAAATCGACTTTCAGAAGCAAAGATACCTTTCATTTCACTTTGTACAGACCCAACCTTTGGAGGAACAACTGCGTCTTTTGCAATGTTAGGAGATATTAATATTTCTGAACCAGGTGCGCTCATAGGTTTTGCTGGGCCGAGAGTTGTAAAAGATACAACTGGAAAGGATTTACCTGAAAGTTTTCAAAAAAGTGAGTTTTTATTGGAAAAAGGATTTTTAGATTTTATATCTCATAGAAAAAATTTAAAAGATAAAATAAATTTATATTTAGACTTAATTCTTAATAAGCCTATCAGGATCTAAGAAGTTATAAAATTTTAATTTATATTTGCAATCCTAATGATTTAATAATGTATTTAACTAAATCGACTAAAGAAGAAATTTTTGCCGATAATGGTGCATCAAAAAAAGATACTGGTTCTGCAGAAGGACAAATATCCCTTTTTACATATAGAATAAATCACCTTTCTCTACATCTAAAAAAAAATCCTAAGGATTTTAATACTGAAAGGTCACTTGTAAAAATGGTTGGTAAAAGAAAAAGTCTTTTAGATTACCTAAAAAATAAGAATATAGAAAGGTATCGTACTATTATTAAGAAACTTGAACTAAGAAAGTAATATTTAAATAATTAAAATTTCATTGTAATACCTCTACATAACAACATTCTCAAGGTATAAAAATGAAATATTATGATTCCAAAAACATTTACAGAGGAAATCCATCTAGAAGATGGAAGAAAAATAATTTTAGAAACTGGAAAACTAGCTAAACAAGCTCATGGGTCTGTTGTAGTTAAGATGGGTAAGTGTATGTTACTCTGCACAGTAGTATCAAATTATAATTCTGCACAAGTTGATTTTTTGCCTATGACGGTTGATTACAGGGAAAAATTTGCATCCGCAGGAAGATATCCTGGGGGGTTTTTCAAAAGAGAGGCCAGACCTAGTGACGGAGAAATTTTAACTATGAGGTTAGTTGACAGAGTTCTAAGACCCTTGTTCCCATCAGATTACCATAATGAAGTGCAGATTATGATTCAACTTATGTCACATGACCCTAATGTTATGCCAGATGCTTTAGCTGGGCTTGCAGCTTCAACAGCAATTCAATTAAGTGATATACCCATTGAATGTCCAATATCAGAAGTTAGAATAGGTAAAGTTAATGGAGAATTCATTATAAATCCGAGTAGGGAACAAACGGTAGAATCTGACATAGATATGGTGATTGGTGCGTCAGAAGAATCTGTAATGATGGTGGAAGGAGAAATGAAAGAATGTTCTGAAAATGAAATGATTGATGCTATTAAAATTGCTCATGATGCCATTAAAAATCAAATAAATGCACAAAATAATCTTGTTAAAAAAGTTGGTAAAAAGGAAATACGCGAATATGACCTAGAAGAAAACGATGATGATCTTTACAAACAAATTTTTAAGGAGGGTTATAAAAAGTGTTACGATATAGCTAGAAAAGGGACTTCAAAAGAAGAAAGATCAAAATCATTTAACGACTTAAGAGATGAGATAATTGAAATTGTTTCAGACCCTGAAGAGGAAGATGAAAAGATTAATTTGATTAAAAAATATTTTTCGAAAGTCCAAAAAGAAGCTGTTCGAGAGTTAGTTTTAAGTGAAGGTTTAAGACTTGATGGAAGGGTAACCGATCAAATTAGACCAATATGGTGTGAGGTAGATTATCTACCATCTACTCATGGTTCATCGATTTTTTCTCGAGGCGAAACGCAGGCCTTAGCAACTGTTACACTTGGAACCTCAAGAGAAGCTAATCAAATTGATATGCCCTCTTTTGAAGGAGAGGAAAGATTTTATCTTCATTATAATTTTCCGCCTTTTTCAACAGGTGAAGCTAGACCATTAAGAGGAACCTCTAGGAGAGAAGTAGGTCATGGAAATTTAGCACAAAGAGCACTAAAAAATATGATACCAAATGACTGTCCTTATACTGTAAGAGTAGTGAGTGAAATTTTAGAATCAAATGGTTCATCGTCTATGGCTACAGTCTGTTCTGGAACGATGGCTTTAATGGATGCTGGTATAAAAATAAAAAGAGCTGTATCAGGAATTGCAATGGGACTAATTTCTGATGGAAAAAGATTTGCAGTTCTGAGTGATATATTAGGAGATGAGGACCATCTTGGAGACATGGATTTTAAAGTTACTGGAACCACTGAGGGAATTACTGCCTGTCAGATGGATATAAAAATAAAAGGATTATCATACGATATATTAGTTAAGGCATTAAATCAGGCTAAGGAAGGACGCCTTCATATTTTAAAAAATATGTCTGAAACAATCAGCCAATATAATAAGTCTGTAAAAGCACACGCTCCTAAGATGGTTACTTTAAAAATCCCTAATGAATTTATTGGTGCTGTGATAGGGCCTGGGGGGAAAGTAATTCAAGAAATGCAAAAAGAGACAGAAACAACAATTGTAATTGAAGAAGATGGAGACCAAGGCGTTGTTGAAATTTTAGGTGTTGATCAAGAAAAAATTGACACCGTCATAAGAAAAATAGATAATATTACTTTTAAACCTGAAACTGGAAAAATATATAACGTTGAAGTAGTGAAAATCCTTGATTTTGGAGCAGTAGTTGAATTTGTTCCTGGTAATGAAGTTTTATTACATATATCAGAAATTTCTTGGGAAAGAATCGATAAGGTTACAGATGAAGTTAATTTAGGAGACAAATTTGATGTAAAATATTTCGGAATTGATCCAAAAACTAGAAAGCAAAAAGTTTCAAGAAAAGCTCTTCTACCTCGACCAGAAAGAAAAAATTAGGTAAATAAATTGACTTTAAATTCGAAATTTGTAACAAATAAGTTTTTTTTTCGTAATACTAATATAAGAATGATTTTATGAGACAATTAAAAATTACAAAACAAGTAACTAATAGGGAAACTGCTTCATTAGATAAGTATCTTCAAGAAATAGGAAAAGTTGATTTAATTACTGCTGAGCAAGAAGTTGAATTAGCTCAAAGAATTAAGAAAGGGGATCAAATTGCACTTGAAGTTTTGACCAAAGCTAACTTGAGGTTTGTTGTCTCTGTAGCAAAACAATATCAAAATCAAGGTTTAACTTTACCGGATCTTATAAATGAAGGTAATTTAGGATTGATAAAAGCTGCGAAAAGATTTGATGAAACTAGAGGCTTTAAATTTATTTCATATGCTGTTTGGTGGATTAGGCAATCTATACTTCAAGCACTTGCAGAACAATCTAGAATTGTTAGACTTCCATTAAATAAAATTGGATCTATAAATAAAATTAACAAAACTTTTGCTTTTTTAGAACAAGCTCATGAAAGAGAGCCATCTGCTGAAGAAATTGCCAAGGAATTAGATATGACAGTTAATGATGTCAAAGAATCGCTTAAAAATTCTGGTAGACATGTTTCAATGGACGCTCCTTTGGTCGAAGGAGAGGATTCTAATCTTTATGACGTTCTAAATAGTGGTGAATCTCCTAATCCAGATCGATCCTTGTTACATGAATCACTTAAAACTGAAATTGAACGAGCTCTAGAAACCCTTACTCCCAGAGAAGCTGATGTGGTTAGGCTCTATTTTGGTCTAGGAGAACAACATGCAATGACTTTAGAAGAAATCGGAGAAACTTTTGATCTTACAAGAGAAAGAGTAAGGCAAATTAAAGAAAAAGCTATAAGGAGACTTAAACATACATCTAGAAGCAAAATACTAAAAACTTATTTGGGTTAATTTTATTTTTAGGGATGTCTAATATTGTTGCACCTTCAATTTTATCAGCAGACTTTGGAAACTTATCAAATGATATTTCAATGCTGAATAATAGTAAAGCAGATTGGATACATATAGATGTTATGGATGGCCACTTTGTTCCAAACATATCTTTTGGTATGCCTGTTATTGATTATATTAATTCTCTTTCAAAAAAACCTTTAGATATTCACTTAATGATATCAAAACCGGAAAGATATATTGAAAATTTTTTAAAATATAACACAAAGGTTTTGACTGTTCATCTAGAAGCAAGTAAACATCTCCATAGAACAATACAAGAAATCAAATCAAATGGAATAATGGCAGGTGTAGCAATTAATCCTCATACAGACGTTAGCAATTTAAGTGAAATTATAACCGATCTAGATATAGTCTGCTTAATGAGTGTTAATCCTGGGTTTGGTGGTCAGAAGTTTATTGAAAATTCATTTAGCAAAGTAAAAAAACTGAAAAAAATGATCCTTGCCAAAAATTCAAAATGTAAAATACAAGTCGATGGAGGGGTTAATATTTTAAACGCAAAAAAGCTTGTAAAAAATGGAACTGATGTACTTGTGGCTGGTAACTTCATTTTTAAATCAGATAACCCAAACGATAATATCAATTCACTAAAAAAAATTTAAGCCTCGCCTTTGGGGCCAAAGTTTATTGGTATATTTTTATTTTCTTTAATTTTTATTTCTCCTGAAGACTGCTCAAACCTTAATATATTTTCGTTCAAAGCATAATTTAATCTTTTTGCATGCTCAGGAGTCAAAATAACCCTCGACCTAACTTTTGCTTTAGGAGCACCTGGTGTTATTATAACAAAATCTAAAATAAATTCTGATGAGGAATGATTAATAACTACGAGATTACTATAAACCCCATCAATGGTATTGTTATCTAATTCTATATCAATTTTTTTTTTATTTGGCTCCTTAGACATAAAATTTAAATTTTATATTTTTCTTCTTCTTCCTTATTTACAAGCAAACTGGTATATTCATCCTTAGATCCAACGATAACATTATTATATTCACGCAATCCAGTTCCAGCGGGGATTTTATGTCCGACTATTACATTCTCCTTTAAACCATCTAAATTATCTTCCTTTCCATTCACAGCTGCTTCATTTAAAACTTTTGTTGTTTCTTGGAAAGAAGCTGCTGAAATAAATGATTTAGTTTGCAAAGAAGCTCTTGTAATTCCCTGAAGCTCAGGTGTAGCTGTTGCAGGGTTAGCATCTCTAGCAATTACAATATTTTTTCCCTCTCTTTTCAATAGTGAATTTTCATCCCTTAATTTACGTGAGGATATCATTTGCCCTTGTTTAATATTTTCTGAATCCCCAACCTCTTCAACTATTTTTTTACCAAATAATGAATCATTTTCGTTAATAAAGTCGTCCTTATGAATCAATTGATCTTCTAAAAATAATGTATCACCAGGGTCATTGATTTTAACTTTTCTCATCATCTGTCTTACGACAACTTCGAAATGTTTATCGTTAATTTTTACACCTTGTAATCTATAAACTTCTTGAACTTCATTAACTAAATACTGTTGAACTGCAGATGGTCCTTTAATTTTTAGAATATCAGTTGGTGTTATTGAACCATCAGATAAGGGCATACCAGCTTTTACAAAATCATTTTCTTGAACTAAAATTTGATTTGATAATTTAACTAAATATTTTTTAATGTCATCAAATTTAGATTTAACTATAATTTCTCTATTACCTCTTTTAATCTTACCAAATGAAACAACACCATCAATTTCAGATACAACAGCAGGATTAGAAGGGTTTCTCGCTTCAAAAAGCTCAGTAACCCTTGGAAGTCCGCCAGTAATATCGCCTGATTTAGCAGATTTCCTTGGTATTTTTACCAATATTTTACCCTCCGATATCTTTTCATTATCATCAACTATTAAGTGAGCTCCAACAGGTAAGTTATATGATCTTAAAGTATCACCTTTATTATCTAATATCAAAAGAGTTGGAATAAGTTTTTTATTTCTGGATTCTGAAATTACTTTTTCTTGAAATCCTGTTTGCTCATCTATTTCAACTTGATATGTTGTACCCGGCTCAATATTTTCGTATGATATCTTACCAGAAAATTCAGATACAATCACTCCATTAAAAGGGTCCCAAGAACATATTAGATCATCTTTTTTAATTCTAGCACCATTTTTTATATTTAGAGTTGAACCATATGGGACAATATTAGAACTTAAAATATTTTTAGAATCATGATCAACAATGTGAATTTCTGTAGTTCTGGAAATTACAATATTCAAATTTTTACCTTCATTGTTAGTTGATTTTACGACTTTTAAATCATCTATCTTAGCAATTCCGTTATGTTTTGAAAACAACTGACTTTCTTCTGAAATGTTTCCAGCAACTCCACCGACATGGAAAGTTCTGAGCGTTAATTGAGTCCCAGGCTCTCCGATAGACTGAGCAGCAACTACACCAACAGCTTCTCCTTTTTGAACCATTTTTCCAGTTGCTAAATTACGTCCATAGCAGGATGAACAAATACCTCGTTTAGCTTCACAAGTTAGTGGTGACCTCACTTCTACTGATTCTAGTGGTAAAGTATCTATTAAATCAGCAACTGTATCATTTATTTCTTCTGTCGCATTAACTAAAATTTCTTCATTTAAAGGATTAATTATATCTTCAAGTGCAACTCTTCCACGAATCCTATCTGAAAGAGGTTCAACAATTTCCTCATTTTTCTTTAATGGTTTAATTTCAATTCCTCGTAAAGTTCCACAGTCAACATTGTTAATTATAACATCTTGAGAAACATCTACCAGACGTCTGGTTAAATAACCAGCATCTGCAGTTTTTAAAGCTGTATCAGCAAGGCCCTTTCTAGCGCCATGAGTTGAAATAAAATATTCTAATATTGAAAGACCTTCTTTAAAATTTGAAAGGATTGGGTTTTCTATTATTTCACCTCCACCTGCAGTTGATTTTTTTGGTTTTGCCATAAGACCCCTCATTCCAGTTAATTGTCTAATTTGCTCTTTTGAACCTCTTGCACCTGAATCAAGCATCATGTATACTGAATTAAAGCCTTGTTGATCTTCACTAATTTTTTTCATAGCGAGACTTGTTAAGTGAGAATTTGTTGAAGTCCATACATCAATAATCTGATTATATCTTTCATTATTAGTGATTAGACCCATATTATAATTTCCTAAAATATTGTCTACTTTTCCGTTTGCCTGATCAATTAAAGAAACTTTTTCAGAAGGAATAATTATATCCCCTAAACTGAAAGATAGTCCTCCTTTAAAAGCGAAACCATATCCCATATTTTTAATTTTGTCTAAAAAGTCTGATGTTTCTGGAACACTAGTCTCTTTTAATATTTTTCCAATGATATCTCTTAAGTTTTTCTTTGTTAAAACTTCATTGAAAAAACCAGCATTTTTTGGAACAACCTCATTAAAAAGAACCCTTCCAACAGTCGTCTCAATAATAGATGGTTTCTTAGTATTATCTTTTGTTAAATTTTCAACCCTTATATTGATAATAGCATTTAAATCAACCTTTTTTTCGTTGTAAGCAATGTGAACTTCGTCAACAGAGTAAAAAGTAAGACCCTCTCCTAGAATTGGATGTTCTTTTGTAGATTTTCTTGCTTTGGTCATGTAATATAGTCCCAAAACCATATCTTGAGATGGAACAGTAACTGGGGAACCATTAGCAGGATTTAAAATATTATGGGAAGCAAGCATCAACAACTGCGATTCAAGAATCGCTTCTGGACCTAAAGGAAGATGGACTGCCATTTGGTCACCATCAAAATCTGCATTAAAAGCAGTACATACAAGAGGGTGAAGTTGAATAGCTTTACCCTCAATTAATTTGGGTTGAAAAGCTTGTATACCGAGCCTATGAAGTGTCGGTGCTCTATTTAATAAAACAGGATGACCTTTTAAAACACTTTCTAAAATATCCCAAACCACAGGCTCCTTTCGATCAATAATCTTTTTTGCTGATTTAACAGTTTTTACAATACCTCTTTCTATAAGTTTTCTTGTTATAAATGGTTTATACAATTCAGCTGCCATATCTTTTGGTAAACCACACTCGTATAATTTTAATTCTGGTCCAACAACAATAACCGAACGAGCTGAATAGTCTACCCTTTTCCCTAATAAGTTTTGTCTAAATCTTCCCTGCTTTCCTTTTAATGAGTCAGACAAGGATTTTAAAGGTCTATTGGAATCTGTTTTAACTGCAGATGATTTTCTGGTGTTATCAAACAAAGAATCCACCGATTCCTGAAGCATTCTTTTTTCATTCCTCAATATTACCTCAGGAGCTTTAATTTCGACTAGTCTTTTTAGCCTATTGTTTCTTATGATTACTCTTCTGTATAAATCATTTAAATCTGATGTAGCAAATCTACCTCCGTCAAGAGGCACAAGAGGCCTTAATTCTGGAGGGATAACTGGTATAACTTTCATTATCATCCATTCAGGTCTATTTTCCTTCCTTGTATCTGCATCTCTGAACGCTTCAACAACTTGTAATCTTTTTAAAGCCTCAGTCTTTCTTTGTTTAGATGTCTCATTATTAGCTTTATGTCTCAATTCATATGACAAACTTTCTAAATCAATCCTAGAAAGAAGTTCAATCAAGCACTCAGCACCCATTTTTGCTATAAATTTTTTAGGGTCACTATCCTCGAGATATTGATTATCTTCGGGTAGTCTTTCTCTAACATTTAAATATTCTTCTTCAGTTAAAAAATCCATTTTTTGAAGCTTTTCACCTTCGTCATTAATAGCTTCACCAGGCTCAATTACAACATATCTTTCATAATAAATAATCATGTCAAGTTTTTTGGAAGCAAGACCTAGAAGGTATCCAATTTTATTAGGTAATGATCTAAAATACCATATGTGAGCTACTGGGACAACTAAATTGATGTGACCAACCCTATCTCTTCTTACCTTTTTTTCTGTAACCTCCACACCACACCTATCACAAATGATTCCTTTGTAACGAATTCTTTTATATTTACCGCATGCACATTCAAAATCTTTTACTGGTCCAAATATTCTTTCACAGAATAGACCGTCCCTTTCAGGCTTGTGTGTACGATAATTAATTGTTTCAGGTTTAAGTACTTCACCTCGAGAGTGATTTAGAATAACCTCAGGAGATGATAATCCTATTGAAATCTTGTCAAACTTTTTTTGTGTTAAATTTTCGTTATCTCTTTTCATAAATTTTTTGTAAAATTATTTTCTATTCTTCTAGTCTAATATCAAGTCCCAAACCCTTCAATTCATGCATTAGAACATTAAATGACTCAGGTAACCCGGGATCAGGTAATGATTCTCCCTTTACAATAGACTCGTAGGTTTTAGCTCTCCCTATAACGTCATCTGATTTAACAGTTAAAATTTCTTGTAAAGTACTTGAAGCTCCGTAAGCTTCAAGAGCCCATACCTCCATCTCACCAAATCTTTGACCTCCAAACTGAGCTTTTCCCCCAAGAGGTTGTTGGGTGATTAATGAATAGGGTCCGATAGACCTAGAGTGCATTTTATCATCAACCATGTGACCTAACTTTAACATATATATTACTCCAACAGTAGCTGGTTGATCAAACCTTTCTCCTGAACCACCATCATAAAGATATGTGTGACCATATTTTGGGATTCCAGCTCTTTCAATTATATCGTTTATTTCACCTGAGCTAGCACCGTCAAAAATTGGTGTAGCAAATTTTTCATCAAGTTTTTGACCAGCCCAACCAAGAACTGTTTCATATATTTGACCAATATTCATTCTTGATGGAACACCAAGAGGATTTAAAACGATATCAACAGGTGTACCATCTTCTAAAAAAGGCATATCCTCTTGCCTTACAATTCTTGCCACAATCCCTTTGTTACCGTGACGACCAGCCATTTTATCACCAACTTTAAGTTTTCTTTTTTTAGCTATGTATACCTTTGCTAATTTTTTAACCCCGGCAGGTAACTCATCTCCAACACTTATAGTAAACTTTTCTCTTCTCAATGAACCTTGAAGATCATTTTCTCTAATCTTATAGTTGTGAATAAGATCAGCTACTAACTTATTTGTTTCTAACGAGGTTGTCCAAACCCCTTTTGTTAAATGTGTGAAATCGTCTACTTTATTTAAAAGTTTAAGAGTATATTTTTTTCCCTTAGGGAGAACTTCTTCACCTAAATCATTTTGAACACCTTGAGAAGTTTTTCCATTGACTATTGCAAAAAGCTTTTCAACCATAATAGCTTGTAAATCAGTAAATTTTTTATCGTATCTCTTCTCTAGTTCTTCAAGCTCGATTTTGTCCTGGTTCCTTTTTCTCTTATCCTTAATTGATCGAGTGAAAAGTTTTTTATCAATTACTATTCCTCTTAAAGAAGGTGGAGCTTTTAAAGAAGCATCTTTAACATCACCAGCTTTATCTCCAAAGATAGCTCTGAGAAGTTTCTCTTCAGGTGTAGGGTCTGATTCTCCTTTAGGTGTAATTTTACCAATTAAAATATCTCCAGGATTCACTTCAGCACCGACTCTGATCATTCCAAATTCGTCAAGATCCTTTGTTGCTTCTTCACTTACATTTGGAATATCATTAGTTAATTCTTCCGAACCTAATTTAGTGTCTCTTACATCAAGCGAGTATTCATCTATATGAATAGATGTAAAAATATCATCTCTAACAACCTTTTCAGAAATAACTATAGCATCTTCAAAATTATAACCTTTCCAGGGCATGAAAGCTACTTTCATGTTTCTACCTAAAGCAAGTTCACCATTTTGAGTTGCGTAGCCCTGACAAAGAACCTGGCCTTTTGTAACCTTATCACCCTTTTTAACGATTGGTTTGAGATTTATACACGTCCCTTGATTAGTTTTTCTAAATTTTATTAGATCATATTCCTTAACATCTTCCTCAAAACGGACCATTTTTTCTTCTTCTGAAAAATTGTACTTTATAATTATTTTTTCAGAATCAACATATTCAACAATACCATTCCCTTCAGAATTTACTAAAACTCTAGAGTCAGAAGCAACTTGCCTTTCTAACCCTGTACCAACTATTGGGGCTTCAGGCTTAAGAAGAGGTACAGCTTGTCTCATCATATTAGATCCCATTAAAGCACGATTAGCGTCATCATGCTCCAAAAAAGGAATTAGGGATGCTGAAATCGACGCGATTTGATTAGGAGCAACATCAGTGTAATGAACATTTTTTGGATCTACTACAGGGTAATCAGCTTCTTGTCTAACAATGATTTTTTCTGCAGTTATTTTTCCCTTATCGGAAAAAGGTATGTTTGCTTGAGCGATCAATTTATTTTCTTCTTCCTCAGCACTTAAGTAGACATGATTATTCAAATCGATTACTCCGTTATTAACTTTCCTGTAAGGGGTTTCAATAAATCCAAGTGAATTAACCTTTGCGAATACACCAAGTGAAGAAATAAGTCCAATATTAGGGCCCTCAGGAGTTTCAATCGGACAAAGACGCCCATAATGTGTATAGTGTACATCTCTTACTTCAAAACCAGCTCTTTCTCTGGACAAACCTCCGGGACCAAGTGCAGACAATCTTCTTTTGTGCGTAATTTCGGCAAGAGGGTTAGTTTGATCCATAAACTGGGAAAGTTGGTTTGTACCAAAAAAAGTATTAATAACAGAAGATAAAGTTTTAGCATTTATCAAATCAATTGGTGTAAAAACTTCGTTATCCCTTACATTCATTCTTTCTCTTATGGTTCTTGCCATTCGAGCAAGACCAACCCCAAACTGAGTAGACAATTGCTCTCCAACTGTCCTTACACGTCTGTTTGACAAATGATCAATGTCATCAATTTCTGCTTTTGAATTTACCAATTCAATTAAGTATTTTATAATGGTTATTATATCTTGCTTTGTAAGTACTTGCTTATCTAATTCAATATCATTTCCCAGTTTCTTATTCATTCTATACCTACCAACCTCTCCAAGATTATACCTCTGGTCGGAAAAAAATAACTTATCAATTATACCTCTTGCAGTTTCTTCGTCAGGAGGCTCAGCATTTCTCAATTGTCGATAAATATGTTCTACTGCCTCCTTTTCTGTGTTTGTTGGATCTTTTTGTAAAGTATTATGAATAATAGCATAATCTGACATGTGAGCATCCACTTTATGCAGTAATATTGTCTTGACACCCGTCTCAATTATTTGACTAATATGATCTTTTTCTATAATTGTATCTCTATCAATTACGATTTCATTTCTTTCGATAGATACCACTTCGCCAGTATCTTCGTCTACAAAATCTTCATGCCATGTGTTCAAAACTCTTGCAGCAAGTTTTCTACCAATTACTTTCTTTATACCAGTTTTAGTTACTTTGAACTCCTCTGCTAAATCAAAAATCTCTAAAATATCTTTATCACTTTCATAACCAATCGCTCTAAAAAGAGTTGTAACAGGTAGCTTTTTCTTTCTATCTATATAAGCATACATTACATTATTAATATCCGTTGCAAATTCTATCCAAGAACCTTTAAATGGAATTACTCTGGCAGAATATAATTTAGTTCCATTAGCATGGAAAGATTGTCCAAAAAACACCCCCGGAGACCTGTGAAGTTGTGAGACAACTATTCTTTCTGCTCCATTAATTATAAAAGTTCCACTAGGGGTCATGTAAGGAATAGTTCCTAAGAAAACGTCTTGGACTATAGTTTCAAAATCTTCATGTTCAGGGTCTGTACAAAATAATTTTAATCTTGCTTTAAGTGGAACTGAATATGTTAGACCTCTTTCAATACATTCTTGAATAGAATATCTAGGAGGGTCAACAAAATAGTCTAAAAACTCCAATACAAATTGATTTCTTGTATCCGTAATTGGAAAATTTTCTTTAAAAGTGTTGAATAAACCTTCTTCTGCTCTTTCGGCAGATTTTGTCTCAAGTTGAAAAAAATCTTGAAAAGATTTTATTTGAATGTCAAGAAAATCAGGATATTCAGCTGTGAGTTTTGAAGACGCAAAACTGAATCTGTTATTTTTATTTTTGTGCATTATTAGGTATTAGTTAAAGTTGAAAAGATTAAAGATTATAATTCAATTAGAATTTATGACAATTCTACTTCTGCTCCAGATTCTTCGAGAGATTTTTTCATCCCCTCAGCTTCATCTTTTGAAATTCCCTCTTTAATAGGAGATGGAGCATTGTCAACTAAATCCTTAGCTTCTTTCAATCCTAATCCTGTCAATTCTTTAACTAATTTAACTACCGCTAATTTTGAACCTCCAGCTGCTTTTAACACTACATTAAATTCGGTTTTTTCATCAGCTGAGGAGCCACCTTCAGCTGAACCTGCTGCTGGTACAGCTACCGCTGCTGCTGCTGCTGGTTCAATTCCATGTTCCTCTTTTAATATATTTGCTAATTCATTTACTTCTTTAACGGTTAAACCAACTAACTTTTCTGCGAAATCTTTTAAATCTGCCATGACCTTGTATTTATTTGTTATTTATTTATTTTTTATGTTTATTTCTCTGTTAATTTTTTAATTATACCAGCAATCTTATTACTGCTTGATTTTAAGGATGATAATACATTATTAATTGGAGACGACAACAAAGTTAAAATTTCACCAATTAATTCATCTTTTGATTTCAAATCTGCGAGAACATCAATTTTATCATCACCAATGTATATCGACTCATCTATGAATGCTCCTTTTAGAATAGGTTTATCAAACTTCTTTCTAAAATCTTTAATTAATTTAGCAGGAGTGTTTCCTTGATTAGAGAACAAGACCGAAGTGTTACCTTTAAGAATAGATTTTAAATCACCAAATTCTTTTCCACTATCCTCCATAGCCTTTTTCAGAAGTGTGTTTTTAACAACTGAAATACGAATATTTGATTTGAAACAAGCTCTTCTAAGATCTAGAGTAGATTTTGAATCTAATCCTGCTATATCAGCTAAATAAAAATTTGATGCTTCAGACAAGTCTTTAGTTAGGATTTTTATTTCGTTAAGCTTTTCTTCTTTAGTCATAATTAATATTAAATTTTATAATCAATAGATATAGATGGACTCATAGTAGATGAAATATAAATACTTTTAATATAATTTCCCTTCGTAGAAGATGGCTTTAATTTAATAATTGCCTTGATGAATTCTTCAGCATTTTCAAATATTTTTTTTGAATCAAAAGAAACTTTTCCAATAGCAGCGTGAATTATCCCAGCCTTTTCGACTTTAAAATCTATTTTACCTCCCTTAATATCTGAGACTGCTTTTTTAATATCCATGGTTACAGTACCTGTTTTAGGGTTTGGCATCAATCCTCTAGGACCTAAAACTTTTCCAAGTGGACCAAGTTTTGCCATAACACTTGGTACTGTTACAATAACATCTACGTCAGTCCAACCTCCTTTAATCTTGGTTATGAATTCGTCAAGTCCAATTAAATCAGCACCCGCTTCTTTAGCTTCATTTTCTTTGTCGGGAGTAACCAAAGCTAAGACTTTTAAATTTTTGCCTGTTCCATTAGGAAGTGTTACTACACCTCTTACCATCTCATTTGCTTTTTTAGGATCAACACCTAGTCTTACAGAAAGATCTACAGAAGCATCAAATTTAACTGTGGTAATCTCTTTGACTAAAGAAGTTGCATCTTGTAAAGTGTACTTTTTGGATGAATCCAACTTAGTCATTACTGATTTTCTTTTTTTTGAAATTTTTACCATAGTTTAAGTTTTATTTGGAAAATTACCTGTGACATTTAGACCCATCGATCTAGCAGTACCTGCAATCATTTTCATTGCTGATTCGATTTTAAATGCATTTAAATCAACCATTTTATCTTCTGCTATTTTTTTTATTTGCTCCCACGAAACCGATGCAACTTTTTCTCTGTTTGGTTCAGATGAACCTTTCTTGACTTTTGCGGCTTCTAAAAGTTGAACGGCTGCTGGTGGTGTTTTAATTATAAAATCAAATGATTTATCTACATAAACTGAAATTTCAACAGGGATTATTTTACCTTTTTTCTCTTGAGTTCTAGCATTAAATTGTTTGCAAAATTCCATAATATTTACCCCTGCAGCTCCTAAAGCAGGTCCAACTGGTGGGGAGGGATTTGCAGCTCCACCCCTAATTTGTAATTTCAAAACTTTGTTAACTTCTTTAGCCATTCGATTTAAATTAAATTTTTTCTACTTGCATATAACTTAATTCTAGAGGAGTTTTTCTTCCAAAAATTTTCACCATGACTTGTAGTTTCCTTTTTTCTTCATTAACGTTTTCGATAGAACCGGTAAAGCCATTAAATGGACCATCAACAACTTTAATATTTTCTCCGACAATATATGGAATTGAAATATGCTCTTTAGTTAATTCAAGTTCATCAACTTTACCAAGAAGTCTATTAACTTCGGAAGGTCGAAGAGGAATAGGATCACCTCCTTTAGTTTCCCCCAAAAATCCGATTACATTTGTGACAGATTTTATAACATGAGGAACCTCACCAGATAGGTCAGCCTTAATCATAATATATCCAGGGTAATAAACCTTTTCTTTGTTTATCTTTTTACCATTTCTGAATTGGATAACTTTTTCAGTAGGTACAAGAATTTCTTCTAGGTGATTATCATATCCTAATCTATTAATTTCTGAGGAAATATAATCTTTAATTTTAGATTCTTGACCACTAACAGCCCTCACAACATACCATTTTTTATTTTCGACTTCTGCCATTTAATTATCCATTGATTATATTTAGATATATTTTTACAATCCTTGACAAAATTGTGTCGGCTCCCCAAATTGCTAAAGAAAATATAAGAGAAAAAACTAATACAATCAATACAAGATTCTGCAATTCAGCTCTTGGAGTCCAAGAAACGTTATTTTTGAGTTCCTCGTATGAATTTACTATGTAGTTAATAATCGTTGTCATTTTTGATGCACGGGTTGAGAGACTCGAACTCCCGACACCTGGTTTTGGAGACCAGTGCTCTACCAACTGAGCTAAACCCGTTTAAATCTTAAATTTTAGTGTTTAAAAAATAAACACAATTAAAAATTAAACACTCTAGAACTAATCAAGTAGTTCAGTTACTTGTCCAGCACCAACTGTTCTTCCACCTTCTCTGATAGCAAACCGAAGTCCAACATTAAGGGCAATTGGCGATATGAGATCTACTGAAATCGATACATTATCTCCAGGCATTACCATTTCAACTCCACTTGGAAGATTGATATTACCAGTTACATCTGTTGTTCTTACGTAAAACTGAGGTCTGTAATTATTGTGGAAAGGAGTATGTCTTCCGCCTTCCTCTTTTTTTAATATATAAACTTCCGCCTTAAATTTAGAATGAGGCTTAACAGAACCTGGCTTGCAAAGAACCATACCTCTTTTGATATCAGTTTTTTCAATTCCCCTTAGGAGAATTCCAGTATTATCACCTGCTTCTCCACGGTCCAATATTTTTCTAAACATTTCAACACCAGTGATTGTAGATTTCAATTTTTCTGCTCCCATTCCAATAATGTCTATTTCGTCACCAGTGTTAGCAACTCCTGTTTCAATTCTTCCAGTTGCAACGGTTCCACGACCAGTAATAGAGAAAACATCTTCAACAGGCATTAGAAAATCTTTATCAATATCTCTTTTAGGAAGTTCAATCCAGTTGTCTACTTCGGACATTAATTTAGTGACAGTTTCAACCCATTTTTGTTCACCGTTCAGCGCACCAAGGGCCGAACCCAAAATAACTGGAGTATTATCACCATCATATTCATAAAATGAAAGTAGTTCTCTTACTTCCATCTCAACTAATTCAAGAAGTTCTTCATCGTCAACCATGTCAGCCTTATTTAAAAAAACAACTATTCTAGGCACTCCAACTTGTCTTCCAAGTAATATGTGTTCCCTGGTTTGAGGCATTGGTCCATCAGTAGCAGCAACTACTAATATTGCACCGTCCATCTGAGCTGCACCAGTAACCATGTTTTTAACATAATCTGCGTGTCCAGGGCAATCAACGTGTGCATAATGTCTGTTTTGCGTTTGGTATTCTACATGTGATGTATTAATTGTTATACCACGCTCTTTTTCTTCAGGAGCATTATCTATTTGATCAAAGCTTTGAGCTTCAGATAATCCTGCATCTGCTAGAACCTTTGTAATAGCAGCTGTCAAGGTGGTTTTGCCGTGATCTACGTGGCCAATTGTACCAATATTTAAGTGTGGTTTTGACCGATCAAAATTTTCTTTAGCCATATTTTAAGGATTTTGAAATTGTTTAAGAGGTGCGAATTTACAAAATTTTATAATAATTACGTCATTTTTAATTATTTTTTTTGTATAAATTTTGACTGCCGTAGACCACAGTAAATGGACTTAAAAAAATACCTTTATCCAATATTATCTTTGTTAAATTTTAAAATATTGTAATACCAAATCTTATTTCTTTTCTATTTTAAAATTCTAGCTAAACCTTCTTGCACTACAGTTGCTACTAATAAACCTTCTCTATCGTAAATATATCCTTTACCCAGACATCTAGAACCTGAAATATTAGGACTTTTCATTGAATACATAAGCCAATCGTTAACATCAAATTTTCTATGAAACCACATAGCGTGGTCTAAGCTAGCTGTCTGCACAGGATCATTGTATTTATCGTGAAAATGGCTTATCACAGACATTATAAGCAGGTCGTAGTCAACTGCATATGCTAAAAATTCGTACTGTTGATTTCTAGTAAGCTTTGTTTTATTTTTTAACTTAAACCATATATTTCTAGTGCTTTCGTAACCAATAGATTTATCGTAATCTATTTCTGGTCTAAATTCAAATGCAAAGGGATGCCGCGATAATAAATATTTTTTTATTTGTTCGGGGATTACTTTGGTTTTCTTTAAAAGTTCACTGTCTGGTATAAGATTTTCAGGATTAAATGATGCTGGTGACTTTTCATATTGGCTCAAACCCTTTTCATTAATTTGAAATGAAGCACTGAGGATAAAAATTGCCTTTCCTTTTTGATAAGCCGTAACTCTTCTTGTATTAAAACTTTTACCATCTCTTAAATTTTCAACTTTAAACTCAATTGGAACCTCTATATCTCCAGCCAAAATAAAATACCCATGAAGAGAGTGAACGTTTCTATCGCTTGCAATTGTTTGATTTGCAGCATGTAAGGATTGTGCCAAAACCTGACCTCCATAAACTCTTTTCCAAAAAGTTTTATAATTTTTACCTATAAAAGTGAACGCGTCTATTCTCTTTAATGTTAACAAATCTGAAAGGCCATAAGAATTTTCCATATTCAAATATACATTCTTAAAAAAAAACTTTTATTTTAAGAAAGATTTACCAATTTAATTTAAAAATCTTAAAGATTTTTTGAAAAATCGATGTCATCATTAATACGAAATAAAGTTTTACTAGGTTTACTTCTCATAATACAATATTATTCGTATTCGCAATTTTCCTCAATAACAGGTAGTACAATAACAAATGACAACTTGAGGATTAATATAGTTTTTGATGAAGAGATCTACTCAAATTCTTCATGTAGCTCACTAACGTGTATTGAAATTTCTGATTTTTCTCTTTCACTATCAGGTGGGAATGCCACTCTTGGTTCTAGCACTCCACTAACGATTACAAAACTTGGGAATTACAATTTTAATCCATATTGGAATGGTGGGGAACCAAATCAATCAGGACCAGAACACTTTGCTCAACACGTGGGTAGTGGAAGATTGAATGATCTTAGAGACTGCACAACTCCTCTTCCTGGAATTCTTGAAATAATTAATCCAAACCAACAGGTAATTGCAGGTTACACTTATATTGTTTCCTGGCCAGTTGGATCAAGTTGTGCTCATTCATATTATAGATCTACTACATCTGATTGCTGGACAGTAGAAAAATTAAAAGCTCAAAATGCAGGGGGAGATTTATTGGTATACAATTCTGTAGAAGAATATGAATTTCTAGTCCCAGCATATGCAAATATGGCAGGGGTTGCAAATACATGGATTGGTTTATCTCAAGATTTGACTGCACCTGATTATTCAGAACCTGCCGGTGGTTGGTATTGGGATGATGGAACCCCAATCGACAACAGTGCATCAAAATTAACTTATCAATTAACTTTTAGTTTAATTGGAACCCCTACTGGGGATGAAATAGTAAGTATTAATCCTATTTTAAATCCAAGATCCGTATATAATTGCGGAGGAGAATTTGGAATAATTCAAACAAATAATTTAAATAAAGTAAGATTATTTGATAAACTAGCTCCTTATATTATTGAAACCAAAATCGCAGATGATAATTCCTACGTTGAAATAAAATTTAATGAAGAAGCATTTACTGATATTAATGATAATGATTTATTGGTAGGAGATTTTACTTTATCAATTGAACAAAACGGCGGATCTGCAAATTTAATTTCTAGTACTCCAACAAGTATTGTAAATATTGGAAACAAAATTTTTAGACTAGGTTTACCACTAACTGGTCATATTAAAGGTTTAGAAACTATTACCGTTAATCCTTTAACAAACTCTTCTATTTATGATAGGTCAGACAATCCTTCTTTGACATCTCAAACGAACAATTTTGCAAATTTAAATCGTTTAAAAACTGGACCTATTTATGTAGGTATAAATTACGGGAGTTCGTCAGTAACGGGAACACTTCAAACTTCAAATTATACTTACTTCTGCAGTGAAGTAAACGGAATAAATTATAATCTTGCTTATCATGACGGGCCTAATCTTGAACCTGGTGTTGGAGAATCTTTAATTTACAATTACCTATACAATTATCCACACAGATTCATAACAGGAGATGACTTTGCGTTTCTTCATTTGAAAGATTTTGATAAAATTATTGAAGTGAGAAAATCAGATGGTTTAATTGTTGCAAAATATAATTGTGATTAGAGAAAACTGTATTTAATTTAATCCTATTTTGTTCTGATAATCAGTTTTTAATCTAATGACTTTTTTACAAAAAGTGTAGAGTTTTTTTTATTCACTAAAAATTTGATGAAATGTTGGTCTTTATAAAATGAATATATTTTTGATTCTCCTTTATAAATTACCAATTTATAATATGGTATTATCAAACCATAGGTTTCTAGTAAAGATCTAAACCTAATTATTATACCATTTTTTCTTATTTCGATATTACAATAATTAATGTTATTATCCAATCTAAGTAATTCTACGATTTCATTTGATGCATCTGTTATAACTAACTTATTTGAACCAATACCTCCTAATTTTAATCTCTCTATCAATGAAAGAGGTCTTCCAACAAGTTCTAATAAAAGTGTTTTATTTTTTTTTGAATTGTATGATAAATTTTTAATCACACCACAATATTATAAATTTATATTTTAAATTTTTTTGTCTTTTTATAGTAGTATATTATTATTACATACGTTATTTTTATATTAAATAATATTTTTATGTTAAAGGTTTTATATGTCTGCGTTTCACTATTCGTCTCCATTTTGGTGACGAATGTTTGGCTATTTAGGTTTAATAAAGAGACACCCTATAGAGGGGGTAATGCTAAAAACATGATTGAAGAGTTTGCTGCATATGGTTTGGATATAAACATTATGTATTTGGTTGGTTCCTTAAAAATTATAGCTAGTATAGGCTTAATTTTCGGCCTTTTAAAAACAAAAATTTCTGTTTATTCATCTCTTTTAATGGCAATTTTAATGACTGGTGCTATTTATTTTCATTTTAAAATTTCCGATCCTGCAATTAAATATTTTCCTTCAGTTTTAATGCTTCTTTGCTCTGTTTTTATCTATTTTTCATCAAAAAAAATTTTAAAAACAACTTGATATAAGTGGATTTTTTCAGTTCTGAAAGCTTAGATTCTTTAAATAAAATTTACAGAATAAATTTAATAAATAGTATTACTGGCTATAAATCTGCCAATCTACTCGGAACTGTTTCTAAAAAAGGTGTAGAAAATCTAGCAGTTTTTAGTTCAGTGACTCATCTAGGTAGTAATCCTGCTCTTTTAAGTTTTTTTGTTAGACCAAATGTTGTTCCTAGAAATACATATAAGAATATTAAAGAAAAGAGATTTTTTACTGTAAATCATATAAGTAAGGAGAAAATAGATGATGCACATCATACTAGTGCTAAGTACGATGAAAATATATCTGAATTCGATAAAACCAGTTTCCAATCTGAATATAAAAATAATTGGAAAGCTCCTTTTGTAAAAGATTCGGCAGTGCAGCTAGGGTGTAAATATTTAAATGAATATTATTTAAAGGAAAATGGGTGTTCAATGATAATAGCATCGATTGAACTTATTTTCATTAGAAAGGGTTTGTTACAAAATGACGGATGGGTTGAACTTACAAAAGGTAATGTTGTAACCGTAAATGGTTTAGATGCGTATGCATTACCAAAAACTATTAAGAGATTTAAATACGCAAGACCGAAATAAACATCTAGATTTTTATTTTCTCTTTAACAGCCTTAGTCAAAATTTTGTATCCTTTCTTATTTAAATGGAGACCATCTTGGAGAAGAAATTTAGATGTTATCTTCCCTTTTTCTAGAAGTTTATCAAATACATCTATATAAATTAAGTTTGGAAAATCATTAATAAGAAGTTTTATACCCTGATTTATTAGCTTAATATCAACTAGTCTATTTTTTCTTTCAATAGAAGGTTTAATTGTAATATATCCAATTTTTGAATTAGGGTATCTAAGATTAATTTTTTCAACAAACTTTTTAATTTTAAAAATTATCTCCACAGGAGTTAAATTTAAATTTAGATCATTGCCTCCCAAGTAAATAACAATTGCCTTAGGGTTTAATAAATTTACAAGAAGATTGAAGTTTTTGGATAATGAATCGATATAAGCCCCACCAAAACCCAGATTAATTACATTTTCATTTTTAAAGTCTTCATTCAAAGATTTCCATAATCGAATAGTAGAACTACCATAAAAAACTATTGGTGA
>CACJHA010000021.1 GCA_902593075.1 uncultured Bacteroidota bacterium | reverse complement strand
ATCTAATATTTTAGGAATTTCATTTAATAAATCTTCAATCCCAGTAGAATTTCTTGTGCTAATCAAAAAAATTTTGGTTTTTAATTCTTCCTCTAAACTACTTATATCTAGGGTTATGCCTCTTTTATCCATAACATCACACATGTTAATAACTAGATACAATGGAATGCCTAAATCTTTAGCTTGGGTAAACAAAAGAAGATTATGTTTCAGGTTTTCAATATCTGAAATAACGAGAGCAGCATCAGGTGAAATTTCATTTTTTTCAAGTAGAATGTCTGATACAATCTCTTCCTCTGGGGAAAATGAGTTTATACTATAAACCCCCGGTAAATCAATTACATTGACAAAATAATTGTTTTTAAAATTTATAATCCCTTCTTTTTTTTCAACTGTAACTCCTGGAAAATTTCCTACTTTTTGGTTTAGACCGGTCAATTTATTAAACAATGAAGATTTACCAGTATTTGGGTTACCCAAAAGTAAAAGATTGATTTTTTTTTTCATTAGTCTATTTTTTCAACCTCAATTTTTTTTGCAATTTCTTCTGTAATTGCTAAATAAAAACCATCCAAAACAATATACAGCAAACCATTTTTTGAAGGGGGTCTTTCTAATGCTATTTCAGCACCTGGAATGAAGCCTAGTTGAACAAATTTTGTTGGGACATAGTCTGTATGTACTTTACTAACTTTAACAGGCTGATTTAATTTGATTTTATCTAAAGTCATTAAATTTAGGATGGATAATTAAAACAAAATTAACCTAAAATGATTGGTTTGCAAAAATGATTTCAGGACTAGTTGTAACCTTCAATTAAAATGTCAATATCTTTTTTAAGTGTTTGTATATCTTTATCATCAGTACCATCATAAAACCCTCTAATTCTTTTTTCTCTGTCGACAAGAACAAAACTTTCTGTATGAATCATATCATGAGACGTACTTTTTCCATTTTCTTTTACCACTAAAAATGATTTTCTGGCAAGGGAATAAATTTTTGACTTGTCTCCTGTCAATAGATTCCAATACTTATCATTTACCCCTTTATTAATTGAATATTCTTTAAGAACTGGTACTGAATCTATTTCTGGAGTTACTGAAAATGATAATAATTTAACTTTCTTCTTATCTTTTACATAGTTTTGAATCTTTACCATGTTATCTGTCATTATAGGACAAATTGATGGACATGTTGTGAAGAAAAAATCAGCAACATAGATGAACCCTTCATAATCCTTTTCTGATATTATTTCTCCATTTTGATTTAAAAACTCGAAACTTTTAATTTTGTGAAATCTCTTCACATGCTGAATGGTGCTATCTACAAGTTCATAATTTACATCATTTGGCTGAAAAATTGGTAATTTTTTTTTTGGCGTTAATGCATTGTAAAAAAGGTATAGAATAACAAAGGCAATTGAAATAAATATGACTAGAAATAATCTGTACTTACGTATGATTTTATACATTAATTATCTTTTATAAAGCATATAAAATGTTAAATCAAATATAAATTGAAATATAAACAATACTAAAAGTTTGAAATGTTTATTTTTGTGCCTCAATAAGAAAAATTTATGGAGACTTTTTTAATTAAGGCTTTTCAATTTTTATTAAGCTTGTCTTTAATTGTAGTTTTACACGAACTCGGTCATTTCATCCCCGCAAAAATTTTCAAAACCAAGGTTGAAAAGTTTTATCTTTTTTTTGATGTTAAATTCTCCATATTTAAAAAGAAAATTGGCGATACGGTCTACGGAATTGGGTGGTTACCGTTGGGAGGTTATGTTAAGATAGCTGGTATGATTGACGAGAGCATGGATTTAGATCAAATGAAAAAAGATCCTCAGCCATGGGAATTTAGATCAAAACCAGCATGGCAGAGGTTAATTATAATGTTGGGAGGAGTTACTGTAAATATCATTTTAGGGTTTCTTATTTACATGATGATATTATTCATCTGGGGGAAAGACATTATGCCATACACTGACATGCCTGACGGATTTAATGCTTCGCCCGTTGCAAAGTCAATTGGTTTTAGAGATGGAGACGTAATACTTGAAGTTGACAATAAAGAGTTAGAGTTAGTAGTTGATATCAATCGTTATCTTTTTCTGAGAAACCCTAAGAAAGTTAAAGTTAAACATGCCAGTGGAAAAATTGAGGAAATAAAAATTCCTGAAAATTTCGGCTCTAGGCTATTTGAAGCTGGTGAAATACTCCCCTTGTCACCAAGAATCAGTAATACTGTTGACAGCATTGTTAAAGGTGGACCTGCTGATCTTGCAGGAATTCGACCAGGTGATAAAATTATTGCCCTTTTTGAAGATAAAATTTCATCTAGAAACGATATTACGGTTGACAAGTATTCTAAAAAAGATTCACTGAAGTTTACAATTCAAAGAAAAGGAAACTCAATTGTCAGGTATGTTTATCCAAAGGAGAATTCATTTTTTGGAGGATATTTCGTGCAAAATTTTAAATTAACTCATGTTGGTTTAACATTCTCCGAAAGTATTATTCAGGGCTTCAGTTATGGGTATTGGACTCTTTATGAATATATAGCACAATTCAAATATATTTTTACAAAAAAGGGAGCATCACAACTAGGTGGCTTTGGTGCAATTGGCAGCTTGTTCCCTTCAAAATGGGATTGGAAGGGGTTTTGGTCTAGCACCGCCTTAATCTCAATTATACTTGCATTTATGAATATTTTACCCATTCCGGCACTGGATGGAGGACATGCGATGTTTTTAATGTATGAAATTATAACTGGAAGAAAAGCCAATGACAAAGTCCTTGAGTATGCGCAAGTAATTGGATTCATTTTTCTAATTACATTAGTTATTTATGCAAACGGAAATGACCTTTACAGGTGGCTTTACACATAAAATATTTTTGTCGTTTTTTTTTCACTAATAATTGTGTTTTCTATATTTGGGTTATAATGATTAAAAAATCTATATGAAAAATTTTATTTTTTTAGGCTTTCTTTTATTATTTGCCAATATTTATTCTCAAGAACAGAAAGCTAGCATTCAAGATTTTGTTACCGAACATCAAGGTCTTGAAGAAAACGATAGTGGTGAAATAACTCCAATAAACGATAGAGAAATCAACAAAAAAATTCGTTTTTTTATCGAAGAGAAGTTTGTTAATGTTGAATTTACTCGAAATATAATTTGGGACAATTATCAAACTTTTATAAGTCCTTATGATAGATATCACTACCATACTTTTATAGTTCAAGTTAAGGTTCAAGAGCATGATAGGTTGAAATACCTTGAAGTCACATATTATCCTAGAACTCTAAAAGTAGAAAGTGGATTTGAGTGGGATGATGAAACAATGGAATTTGAAGACAAAACAAAAGTAAAAGAAGTAGAAGCTATTAATTCATAAAAGACTATTTTCTATACTTTTATTTTTTTAATCTTTCTCTTACTTCAATAATTTCACTTTTTGTTATTACAAACACCTTATCGTTGTTTTTAATTTTTGGAAAGTGTATTCCAGTAAAACCGCCAAAAGAAGGTAATATGATTTGATCTTTGTTGTAGATAAAACAAGGCAATTTCATTAGTTGCCTCCCTTTTCCGATTAGTTTTACTCCTGGATGAATATGTCCAGAAAAAACAAAAAAATCATTTATTTTTTTAGGATGATGTGTAAAAAAAAACTTTTCAATTTTTAAATCTTCATAAGTTTTAATTCCTATTTGTTTGAATTTATATTTTGGAATGATATCATGGTTCCCCTTTATTAAAATAATTTTTAATGCACTTTTTTTTACCCAATTTTCAAACAAAAACCATTCATTATTAAGGGAGCTATGAAATAAATCTCCCAAAAAAATTACTCTGGAAAAATTAAGTGAATTTTTTAGTCTATAAATCTTTTCATAAAAAACCCCTTGAGCTTTTCTAGGAACAGGTATCCCACTTTTTCTAAAATGTCCTACTTTACCCAAATGTATATCCGCAAGCAAGAGAGTATCTTTTTCCTTCCAAAATATTGCCCCAGTTTTATGTAAATAAAAGTGATTGTTAAAAATGATTATTTCTTTCATTTCACTGACATTTCAAGCTTTAAGTACATTTTTCTAATTCGGTCCTCAACGCTTTCAGATGATAATTTACTTCTAATTCTATCAGTAATTAGCGGAAATGAAAATGGTGTTGGGTATTTACAGTCTTTCCAAACTATTTTTAGATTTTCAATTTTTTCAAAAGACCTCTGAATCCTTGGGCTTTCTATACCATGATCGAAAGTTTCGTTTATGGCTTGCAGATAAAGTAAGTTGTCGGGTTCGTGTTCTTTAAATACATCATAAAATAATTGAGATCCCGACTGAAGGTGCTTTGTTTTAATAGGTTTTCTAGGATACCCCTGAAAAACTAAACCAGAAATTACCGCTATTTCTCTAAATTTTCTCCTGCTCATTTCAGAAATATTAACACTTTTTGACAGGTCATCCAACAAATACTCCTTCGTTAATAAATTATTTTCTAGAAAAATATTTTTATCAAACTTTTGATCTGATAAAAGCTCAAACCCATAATCATTAACGGATATGGTAAAAGTTATAGGGTTTAGTAAGCTGATTCTATAAGCTAGTAAACTTGATATTGCCTCGTTGACTGCATAACCTTCAAAAAGATAAAATAAAGTATGAAAACCCTCCCTAGTTTTAAACCGCTCAATAAGTAATTCATCACTGTTTGGTATTTTTGATTCTCTGTTTTGTTGTTTAAAAATACCCTTCAGGGCTATGAACTCAGGTGTTAAATAATTTTTTTTGTTGTGAAAAGTGTTTTTTAAAAGGTCACTTAAATTAGAACTAAAACTAAATCTTCCTCCAATCCAAGCTGGTATTTTAGCTTTTTTTACTTTTGATTTTCTCACTATAACTTCCATCCCTTTCAGGGTTAAAAGTTCTAAATTTTTCCCTGCAAATGTAAAAACGTCCCCTCTAGATAACTTTGATATGAACCATTCCTCAATTGTACCTAAATGTTTACCTGTTTGATATTTGATTTTTAATACCGAATCACTTACAATTGTACCCATTGAAAGCCTGTGCCTTAAAGCAACTCCTTTGTCCAGTATCGTCATCATTCCATCTTCTAAAATATTTACTTTTTTGAATTCATCATAATATTCTAAAGATTGGCTCCCTTTAGTTAAAAAATTTAGAATCCATTTCCATTTACTAGAATTGATAGTATGAAAGCTAAATGTTTTTTTTATTACTGAAAAAATTTGGTCAGGATAAAACCCTCCTCCAACCGCGAGAGTAGTTAAAAATTGTAACAGTACGTCATAGGAATTAATATGTGGTATTCGGTCTTCAATCATTTGCTTTTTAATTCCCTCTTGTAGAGCTACAGATTCAATTAATTCAATTGCGTGGGTGGGAAGAAAATAAATTTTGCTAGGATTGTTTGGTTGGTGTCCACTTCTACCTGCTCTTTGAATAAACCTTCCAACACCCTTAGGGCTTCCGACTTGAATGCATGTTTCAACTGGGCTAAAATCAACTCCCAGGTCAAGACTAGAAGTACATACGACAACCTTTAATTTCTTTTCTCTAAGACCATTCTCTACCCATAACCTTATTTTTTTGTCTATACTCCCATGATGCATTGCAATTACTCCAGCCAAATCTGGGTAAGAATGAATGATTTTGTGATACCATATTTCACACTGCGAACGTGTATTGGTAAATATTAAAGTCGTTTTACCTTTTCTAATAATTTTTATAACCTCATCTATCAAATGAGTACCTAAATGACCTCTCCATGGAAATCTCTCCATACTTTTTGGAATTATGGATTTGACGTTTATTGTCTTTTTTATTTTAGATGTAATGGTTTTAAAATTATTTCCTAATCCCATTAATATTTCACCAGCTAATTCTTTATTCCCTAATGTTGCAGAAATACCTATTGTTTTGAGTTTTGGTATTAGAAATCTAAGGTATGAGATAGCTAATTCTATCTGAACACCTCTTTTGGTTCCTAAAAGCTCATGCCACTCATCAACTACTACGGCTCTCAAATTTTTAAAAAAATCTTTGTGTTTTTTTGAACTTATAAGAACATGTAAACTCTCAGGAGTGGTAATTAACCCAAAAGGAGATTTTTGGTTTTGTTTTATTCTTCTGCTTTGTGGAGTATCTCCTGTTCTCAAATCAACTTTTATATCAGTTTTTAAATCTGTACTTAGCTGTTGTGTGGATTTTTGGATTTCAACAGCCAAGGCTCTAAGTGGGGTAATCCATATAATATTTATTCCCTCTTTAATTTTTTTTAATTCAAAAGATTCATTCAATATGCCTCCCCAAATAGCATATGTTTTCCCTGTCCCGGTTGGGGCATGAAGCATTAAATTTTCCCCTTTACTGTAGTGTTCCCAACAATCAATTTGAAAATCCTGAGGTCTCCAACCGTTTGATTTAAACCATTTTTCAACAGGACTCATGCTAACAACTTTTTTAAGTCTTCAACAGAATTAGCCTCGGTGATTTTTTTGTCATGTCTTTGTCTTAAAATCCTGGGAAAACGTACTGAAACTCCGCTTTTGTGCCTTGACGACAATGAAACTCCTTCAAATGCTATTTCAAAAACTAATTGAGGTTTCACCTGC
Organism: uncultured Bacteroidota bacterium; assembly: GCA_902593075.1. GTDB lineage: Bacteria > Bacteroidota > Bacteroidia > Flavobacteriales > Flavobacteriaceae > TMED96. Next base: position 20,031 of record CACJHA010000021.1, on the reverse strand, counting down.
CTTACTGGACCAAATCTATTTAATGTATTTTGTTTTACAAATCTATCAACCTCTTTTATTTCTCTATCATTTAGTCCTGAATATGCCTTAGCAAAAGTTACCAACTCTCCTTTATTCCATAATGCAAATGTGTAATCCGTATATAAATTTGTTCTTCTTCCGTGACCTCTCATCGCATAAGTCAAAACAGCATCAATAGTTTTTGGGTCAGATTTCCATTTCCACCAATTCCCCTTTATTCTTCCAACTTCGTATTTTGAGTTTTTTCTTTTTATCATCAATCCTTCACTCTTTTCTTTACTAGCATTCTCCCTTTCCTTTTCAACTTCGTCCCAACTTTCAAATTTCATATGTTTGGATAATCTAATCGGCGATGAAAGGTTTGAATTATTTTTTAAAATGACTTCTAATTTTTTTTGTCTCTCAAATAAAGGTTGGGTCCTTATATCTTTGTCTCCTATTTCTAGAAGATCGTAAGCCATTATTATAATAGGATTTTCATGCAAATCCTTTTTGGAAATATTTTTTTTCCCAATCCTTTTTTGCAAAGTGTTAAAATCTCCAATTACTCCATTTTTAAAGGGTAATAATTCACCATCTATAACCGTTCCATTTGGAAGTTGTTCTGATAAAATTTTTAGTTCAGGGAAATTTTTTGTTATCAAATCTTCACCCCTGCTCCATAAGTAGAAATTATCATCTCTAACAATTAATTGCGCTCTCATGCCATCCCACTTATGTTCTATATGCCATTCACTTACATCCGATTTTGAAAATAAATCTAAATCTATTGGGTAAGCTAGATAAAATGGGTATGGTTTTGATAATTGATCTTTTGGATTAGGATTGATTATTAATTTTTCAAGACTAGTTGACTGTGGATCCCATTCTCCCATTAAACGGTGAGCAATAATATGTTCTTCAATATTTACTGCTTTGGACAAAGCTCTGGTCATCAATTTTTGGCTTATACCAATTCTAAATCCACCAGTTAAAATTTTATTAAATACAAATCTTTCATAGTTATTAAAACCCTTCCACCTTTTCAGGATATATTTTTTTTTCTCTTCATCTCTTTTATCTTTTAACGATATTATTTCTTTAATGCAGTCAGTTAAAGATATTTTTAATGAAGAATTATCTTGAGTGATTAATAAAGAAATTGTCTCAGCAAGATCTCCAACTATGTGATATGATTCTTCAAAAAGCCACTGAGGCAAATCACTCTCCTCTGAGGCCCATTGTCTAAGAAGAGTAGTAGTCATTGGTCTTTTAGGCCTTCTGTGGGACATTAGTGCGATAGCCCATAGCATATCCTCATTTGAAGATTTTAAAAAATAATTTGATAAAGCTTCAACTTTAAGATTAGTCTTATTTGTGCTATCAAGAGTTTTAATTAAGCTTGCAAATTTTCTCACTTTAGATTTTCTGTTTCTGGTGTTTCTTGTTCGTATTCTGTTTTTTCTGACAGCGCATTTAGTCCTTGTTCATTTAAATACTTCGCAAAAATATCAGTATATCCATGAGTAGTAATTACATTCTCGCATTCTGTTGAATAAATTGCAGATAACAATCCATCCCAGTCTGCGTGATCAGATAATACAAATGATCTGTCCACTGCTCTTCTCCTTCTTGCACCTCTTATAGCCATCCATCCCGACGCATATCCAGTGGATGTAATTCCCAATTTTCTACTCCATGCACTTCCCAAAACTGCAGGTGGTGCAAGTACCAGGTTTCCTTGAATTTCCTTTTTTGAGGTATCTCTTGTGATGAGAGTCGTTTTGGGAAAATCTATTTTGGATCTTAAAACTTCTGTCATTTTTTCAGTGGCTCCGTGTGTGAAAATTTTTCCGATTTCAGGCTCTAAATTTTTTAGCAATCTTTGAATTTTCCCAAGGGAGTAACCCATTAATAAACTGGTAACACCATTTGACTTGTTTTCAGCCCACCAATTGTTTATTTGCTCATGAACTATTTTTGGTTTTTCCCACTTATAAACTGGTAATCCAAAAGTACATTCTGTTATGAATGTGTTGCATTTGATTGGTTCGTAAGGAGTAGAAATTTTATCATCCTGCGTTTTAAAATCACCAGTGAAAACCCAAACTTCACCTTTATATTCGACTCTTATCTGCGACGAACCAGGAATATGTCCAGCAGGATGGAATGAAAAAGTAACACCATTGATTTGAAATTTATCTCCATACTTTTTCCCCGAAACACTAATATCTCCTAACCTGTGTTTTAAGATAGGGACATTATCAATTTGGGTTATATAACTTTTACTACCCCATCTTGCGTGATCAGAATGCCCATGAGTAATTATTGCTTTTTTTACTCCCCTCCAAGGGTCTAAATAAACATCAGCCTTAGAACAATAAATACCATTAGATGTAAATTCGAGTAGTTTCATTTGATAAATAATTAATCATGAAAATGCTTGTAAATTTAACCTTTCCATGTTCCCCCATACATATAACTGTCATTTCTAGGTTTTACAATCAATAAGCAAACTTTACAAATAAAAACCCAATCCTTATTAGAATAATGTTTTGATAGATATTTTACTCTATAAAGGGTATTAAATTCATTTTTACATTTCTCGCATTTCTTCATTTATTTCAATATGCTATTTTTGTAATTTATAAAATGAGAGCTATAATCCTTACAGTTGCCATATTTTATCATTGTGCTAAAGATAACGATTCACAAGATTGTATCGATGAATTAAAAATTTCTAATACTGTTTGTATAGAAATATACGATCCAGTCTGTGGATGTAATAATAAAACATATTCAAATGATTGTTATGCAAATGCTAATGGAATTACTTATTATACTAAAGGAGAATGTAAGGTAAATTGATGATGAGAATTTTAATCTATTTAACTTTTCTTGGATTTCTTGTTTCATTGAGTGCTTGTAAAAAAACTGATGAACCTTTTTCGGAAGAAACCACATCAAAAATTGTAGAATACACATATCCGAAAAATGACGGCCCTTATAAAAATCCATTGAAAGGATGGAATACGGGTTGGTGGAAAGATTACGATTATGCATCAGTTGGTTTTCAGTACATTAAGTGGAAAGATTTTGAGCCAACAAACGGTAATTTCAACTATGATTATATTGAGGAAGTCATCAATAGACCTGGGAGTGCCGGCAGGCACCTAATTTTAAGGCTTTATGCTGATTGGTATGGGGAAAATGAAGTTTCAGATGGCGGTCCGGGCTGGCTTTACGATGAAATTGGTGTTGAAAGATTGAGAGATGAAAATGGTAAATACATAACTAATTTCAATAACGAAAAATTTATTTCTGAAGCTCAAGAGGCAATTAAAGCCCTTTCTATCAGATACGACTCTGATCCTAGAATTTATGCCTTTCAACTTGGCGTAATCGGATATTGGGGCGAGTGGCATAGCTATGGGTATTCTCAAGATTTTTATCTAACCAATGAAACAAAAAATCAAATACTTGGCATTTATAAAGATAATTTTAAAAACAAAAAACTAATGGGTCGTTACCCATGGATAGAACCCCTAAAATCAACTGGAAATATTGGTTTTCATAACGATTATTTTGGTCCAGTTCCTCATAGTGATGAATTTGACGATGCTATTTTTGAGAGTAACAAATGGATTGAAGGGCCTATCGGAGGAGAATATCCGCCACAGATTTCTGAAAATGAATTTAATCAGATTTATCTAACTGGGTTAGGTGAGACGATGATTAAAAAAGGACATTATTCTACAATGAAGGTAATCAACGCTTGTGAAGATCAGAGTAATGAATTATGTGAGACTTTTATGAAACTACATCGATTAATGGGATACAACTACCAGATAGAAAAATGTAGATTTCAAGAAAGAATTTTAACCGATGAATTACTATCAATTGAACTTGAAATAACCAACATTGGTGTTGCTCCAATGTATTACGATTGGGACGTTGAATTTGGTATTTTAAGTAATGAAAAACAACTGTTAAAAGTCTTTGAGACGGATTATAAAACATCTAGTATTTTACCTGGTGACAACATTACTTTTAGAGTTGAAAAGTCCGTGGCAAACTTATTAAAAGGAAAATACAACATAGGTGTTAGGATAGTTCAGCCTAATTCTCAAAATGAAAAATCAGATGTGTGGAAATTGGACTCTAGAAACACGTATATCCTATTTTCTAACGAAGTTGAGGTAATTGATGGATATTGGGATTCACAAAATGCCTTAGAGGGTGGGTGGTCAATTTTAGGTGAATTTCATATTGAATAATTAACTATTGATAGTTAATATCTTATCCATCTTATGAATTTTTTAACATAAAAATTTTATCAAAATTATGTAACTTTAAGTAAACCTATTTATGAAAAAAATCGATTCCACCTATCTCAAGAAAAAAATAAATAAGCTTAACAAAAAAATACACAGAGCTGAAAAACAAGGAGATGAAAATAAAATTTGGTGGAGAAAGATGAAACTTGGAAAATTAAAAGATAGGCTTTTAAAAATTTCTGCCTAAACCATTTCAAAGTGTCAATCAAAAAATAAATTGACCCAAAAAAATATTATATTTGTCCCACTTTTAATCCTCCTTAGCTCAGTTGGTTAGAGCATCTGACTGTTAATCAGAGGGTCCTTGGTTCGAGCCCAAGAGGAGGAGCAAGCGTAGCCGCTATGCTACACTTATGATGACAACCATTTAAAGCCCTTCATTTAATGAGGGGTTTTTTCTTTGCAATTATCTTATCTAATAAATATACTTATTTTTTTTGGCACTTATTTGGCACTTTTGGAATCCTAATTCAAAAAACTGGCAAAGTATATGTCCAAAAGATTGCCCCATTCCACAGAGGAAATATTCTCCAAGTGACAGATATTCTTTTTTTGTACTTTAGAACAAGCTTAATTAGCGTGGAAGTATGAGTCTATTTCAAAAATCTGTTTTAAATAAATATATTAAAAGCTTAGATTCATCTAAAATTGATTTTGCTTTTGAAAAATTTAAATCACATTTTCATAATACTACAATTCAGAATAACATCAGAAGCTCTAATGAGGAACAATATCAAGGAGAGTTTTTAATTGACCTTTTTGTTAACGTATTGGGGTACGTTAAAAACCCTAATCCAAATTTTAATTTAACCACTGAGTTAAAAAACGTTAAAGACTCAAAAAAAGCTGACGGTGCAATTTTAAATAATGGAAATGCAATCGGTGTTATTGAATTAAAGGGAAGTGATTTAATCGATTTAAGTAAAGTTGAGAGACAAGCTTTTGGCTATAAAAATAATCAACCAAATTGTAATTATGTTGTTACTTCTAACTTTGAAAAATTAAGGTTCTATATTGATGATTCTGTCGGTTTTGAAGAATTTAATTTGTTCGAGCTTTCAAGGAAAAGGTTTGAAGTCTTATGGCTTTGTATTTCATCGGAAACGCTTTTAAAAGATATTCCCAAAAAAATTAAACAGGATTCATTAAATGAAGAAGAAAGAATAACTCAAAAACTTTACAAAGATTATTCTGAATTTAGGAGAGAACTCTTTAATGATATAGTTGACAAAAACAAAGAATATGACAAGCTAACTTTGTTAAATAAAACACAAAAGCTACTAGACAGGTTTTTGTTTATATTTTTTGCTGAAGATAGACTATTGATTCCACCAAACTCAATTGGAAAAATATTATCACAGTGGTCTGAACTAAAGGAAAAATATGATGAGTATTTTCCATTATACAATAGATATAAAAAGTATTTTGGTTATCTAAATTCTGGATATAAAGGAAGACAACACGATATTTTTGCATACAACGGAGGCCTTTTTACTCCTGACGAAATTTTAGATAAAATTGAAATTAGCGATGATGTTCTATTTAAACATACTTCTAATTTAACTGCCTATGATTTTGAAAGTGAAGTAAGTGTTATTATACTTGGTCATATTTTTGAACATTCTTTAACTGAAATTGAAGAATTACAAAATCAAATTGAGGGAGTAGAAACTGACAAGTCAAAGTCTAAAAGAAAAAAAGATGGCATTTATTACACACCAAATTACATTACTAAATATATAGTTGATAATACTCTCGGGAAACTATGTGGCGAGAAGAAAATTGAACTTGATATTAACGAAGAAACTTATTCTCCTTCAGCTAAAAGAAGTAGAAATCGAATTAATAAGTTAGACGAATATAGAAACTGGCTTTTAAAGTTAACTATATGTGACCCTGCTTGTGGTAGTGGTGCATTTTTAATCCAAGCATTAAACTTTTTGATGAAGGAGCATCATTATATAGACGAACTGTCCGCTTCATACAACAAAGACAGTATTGTATTATCAGATGTAAAAAATAGCATCTTAGAGAACAATCTTTATGGAGTAGATATTAATCAAGAAAGTGTTGAAATAGCCAAATTATCATTATGGCTAAATACTGCCGAGAGCAACAGAAAACTTACTTCTTTGAATAATAATATTAAGTGTGGGAATAGTCTAATAGATGACCCAGAGGTTGCAGGAGAAAAAGCCTTTAATTGGGAATTAGAATTTTCTGATGTATTCAAAAATGGTGGCTTTGATATAATTATTGGCAATCCTCCTTATGGAGCTAAAATCAGCAAAAATCACATCGACTATATTATTCAAAAACACCAAAATATTATTACTGGCGAAATTGATACTTACATAGTTTTTTATTTGATTGCATCTAGTATTACAAAGATTGATGGTATTCTTGGTTTTATTACACCTGACACTTGGCTAACAATTTCAAGAGCAAATGGATTAAGAAAAATTATTTATGAAACTCACACTATTTTGGACGTTTGTGACTGGTATAAGCCTTTTAAAGACGCAAAGGATACAAGGTGTCATTCCATTTGTATGAGATGTAATATAAATGGTAAATATGATTTTAAAGTTACTGTAGTTGACTCAAAGGAGGTCGTTTTAAAATCTTATTTTTTAAATCAAAAAATTTTAGCTGATTTTAGTCAATGGAATTTATATACTTCTCCAAATGAAAAAAGGATATTTACCAAAATGATTTCTGTTTCTTCCGATTTAGAACTCAGATATAATTTAAAGTATGGTTTAAGAACAGGGAATAACAAGATATACTTAACTAATGATAGGAACACATCAGAGAAGGGTATTAAGATAGCAAGGGGTTCAAATATTGAAAGATATTATTTTAATTGGGAGCCTGAATATTTAACAAAAAATGATGGGCTTCCGATGTCTTATTTTGAAAATGATATATTAAATAATCCAAAGATTATAATTCAATATGTTCGTACTAATAGTACAGCAAGAGATTGTAGATGGCTTGAAGCATCATTAATTGAAGAAAATTATTTTGTTCCTTTAAATTCTACCTCTTTTATTTATCCAAAAGATAAGAAGTATAAATTGAAATTTTTATTGGCCATTTTGTCATCAAATTTAATGAATTATTACTACAAATCTCATTACACTGATGTAAATGTAAAGCCTCTATATTTAGCTAAACTACCTATTCCTGATTTAGATGAGAAAGAAATGGAGATTTTTTCGTCTTTTGTCGATGTTATGATTTCAAGCAACAAGGAATTAGAAAAATTATCATCTATTTTTATTTCTTTATTTAAAAGTACATTAAATATAAATCCCAATACCAAATTATTAAAATGGTACTTAATGGATTTTATAGATTTTTTAGATGAGATAGAAAAGGCTCGAAAAAAAGCAGCTAAGGAAAACGATTTAGAATACAACGAACTTAATGTAAAAAAAGCAGGTGAATGGATGCAATATTTTAATGAACAAAAACAAAAAGCTCAAACACTAAAAACTCAAATTAACCAAACTGATAAACAAATAGACCAAATGGTTTATGAATTATATGGTCTTACAAAAGAAGAAATTAAATTAGTTGAGGATGCTACGTAAAATTTCCATCTGTTGGTCTACAAACAACCCCCATTCCACAGAGGAGATATTCTCCAAGTGACAGATAATTACAGTTATTTCTATCTTTGATATGTGAGAAAAATCCTTTTGTGTTTTTTATTTATTGCAACGGCAACCTCTGCACAGGTACGTTTAAATATTCCAGAAGGATTTGTTCGAGAATCTAGTGAAGACAAATACTCAATAATAAATGCCTCTAAATATAACTCTGAAGGATATATTCAGGCAACAATTGAGGTTAGATATTCAGATGATTGGTCCTTCTCGACTTTTTCAAATGAAGAATACATTCAATATGCTCTTAAAACAAATAAACAGGAGTCTGCTTCAGGAATGTTGTTTGATGATTTTGAAATGCACACAAAGGAAAAGTCTTATCTTTTAGGCATTGGGGATTGCTTATCATCAACTTATAGTGGAACCTACAAATCAAACGGAATTATCTACCCCCCTTAAGTTCACAAAATAAATTGTACATTAGATACTATTAACCATTAAATCAATATAAATGAAAGATATACTTGTTGTTGCAAAACTAAAAGAAGGTAAGTTTGAGAAGTTTATGGGCTTTATGCAGTCTGAAAAGGGTATCAATGAAAGAAGAAAAATTGCAGATTTGACTAAAACTTTAGGTACAGTGTCCCCAGATAAAAATGCAGTAATGTTCAAGATTGTTGTACACAATGAAGATGCATTGAATTCATTTTTAGATGGCTCAAATCCTGTGTCAAAAGAAATTTTTGATGAGGTTATGTTAAGTTATGAGATTTTTGAGTTAAACAAAGTTTAATATTTCGCACTCATCTTGCTCATCTTTTGAGCCAGGTCTGCAATCGCTTTAGCATATCTATTGTCCCATTCTTTGAGTTTTTTCGTCCTTTTTATGGCCAGTTCGTACTCAATTCCAGGCAAAATCCAAGACGCGTACCCTGAGAATGGATCTGATGAGGCATAAATTGATTTAAACCAATCCCCATAATACATGCCTTTTTGGTCAATAAAACTTTTTTCTAGCGCTATCAATTGGCGATTTATAAATTGAATTTCTACTGAGCTAAGACGTATATCATTCACCCTATTTAATAAACTTTTTGCTGCAGTATTTGCGGCCTTGCTCAAATCATCAATTGCTTTTCGTGTCTTTTCAAATCCTTTAAACGCTGGTTTTAGTTTTCGAACCTTTTCTTCAACATTATCAAAATGTAATTTTAAGTCATTTGGATATCTGTTGAGTTCATAAGGGATTAACGTTGCATTTGCCAGTCTCAAACTCATAATTCCCGCAAATTTTTCAATCGTTGCTCCCATTTGAAATTCGGGATCAACAAATCGTTCGTAATAACGAAATGAATCATAATTTGAGTGGTATACTGTAGTGCCTCCGGCCCCACCGCTCATAGAAGGAATTCCAACATGCATATAAAAACCAATATGGTCAGAACCTCCTCCTAAATTTCCAATTGAAGGTACTTTTTTATTACCCTTCCAGTTGTCGTATAGTGACATTTCTGAGTAAGGATAATCGACTTCCTTGGCAGTATCCAAAACCAACTCTTTTAAACTAGGAGAAGAAGATGCTCCAAATCGTTTCCCAGAAACAGCGCCGTCAAAATTCATATAGGCGACAGCCTTTGCTTTGAGTTCATCTCTCATCTGTTCTACCCACTCAGTAGAACCTATAACTCCGTGCTCTTCAGCATCCCAGTGTCCAATTAAAATTGATCTTTTTGGGCCTTTCCCTTTAATAACTAATTTGCCTAAAGTTTCACTTAAACTCAAAAGCATAGCTGTCCCGCTACTCGGGTCTGTAGCTCCAAAACCCCAAGCGTCTAGGTGACAACCTAGTATGACCCATTCATCCGGATACACGCTACCTTTTACAGTACCTATGACGTTATTAACACGAACAAATTCTCTTGGCTGATTTACTTCTATAAATACTTTCAGCGCAGACCCACCCTGCAATCTATAAGTGAACGGAAGGCCTCCCTGCCAACCTTTTGGTACTACATCACCTTTCATCTGAGCTAAAATTTCTTTTGCTGCACCGTAACCAATCGGTGTTACTGGAATACTGTGCAACTTAGCATCATTAGGTTCTTTACGTTCTATTTTGATCTTACTGTCTAAAGGTAAGGCAGGTTCATATGGAGTAAGAGGGTCTCCAGTAAAATCTTCAGTCAATAAGGATCCCCTTTGTATCGTACTTTCGGAATAATAAGGTCCCTCAGGATATCCCAACCCTTTGAAATAGCCGCTGTCTATGGGGTCCGTGTATATTATAAGACCAGCTGCTCCAGCAGCCTCGGCAAACTTTGCCTTATATCCTCTAAAATTACCTCCATATCTTGCAATAACCACTTTACCACTGATATCAATTCCCATATCCTGAAGTTTTTCAAAGTCTTCTTTCCTCCCGTAATTGGCATAAATTACCTCAGCGGTCACTTCTCCAGACCCTGAATAAGCGTTCCATCCTTTCCACAGATCTTTATCCGAAGAATAAGGATCCTCTTCAAGTACGTCTTCCATCATTGATAAAGGCTGTCTTTTGGGCTCCACAATTTCAAGGTAAGACTCTCCAGGTGCTTTAGACATATAAATGTCATATGGGTATTTCTTAACCGATAGACCAGCATTATTCATGGTTTTTGCAATGTAATCAATAACTTCATTGTTGGACTTACTACCGGCAACATGAGGTTTTTTAGTTAATTCTTTAAGGTGTATTTTAAATCTTGCGTCATCAATAAGATTGTTGAATAGCTTTTCAGTCTCGAGCTGATTTTCCCAATCTAATTTTGTAAATCCAGTTTGTGCGATAGTATTAAAACTCACAAAAATCAAAAGAAACAGGTATTTTTTCATAGTATAAATATAAAGGAATTTATAAATCATTAGAAATCTAATAGCCTTGTGTATCAAATGCCATATAAAAAACTACATCACTATATCTTAAAGAAAAATCCTAATTTATTTAAGTTTATTTTCTATTAGATTTTTATTTAATCAATTATTAATTTTAGAATAAAATGAAAGTTATTAAAGATGACTATGGTAAAGAATACAAAGTTTCAGATTTTGAGGCTTTCAAAAGACACATAAAATTATATCATTCAAAAAATGGAAAAGGAGATGGAAGTATTCATGAAGAAAATGGTTATTGGTTTAAAGTAACCGAAGAGTTTTATGATTACATAATTAACTTATAACATGATTAGAAGTGTTTGTATTTTATTATTTAGTGTAAAAATCTGTTACGGTCAAAGTACAAACAAGATAACTGCATTAAAAGTTCATAACGATGCGAGAAAAGAAGTTGGTGTAAAACCTTTATCATGGTCTAACACTCTTGAAATAGATGCAAAAAAATATGCTGACATTTTAGCTTATAAAGACATTTTTAAACATAGTGAGAATCTAAATGAATTAAGTCAAGGAGAAAATTTATATTCTACTGCTTACTTTGTTTTTCAAGAAAACGGCGAGAAATATTTTTTTGAAAACACAGATTATCTTGAGAATGCATCAATTTCTTGGTTAAACGAAAAAAAAGATTTTAAGTATGCAAAAATTGGAGACAGAAAAAACAACTTTAGTGAAGTAGGACATTATACTCAAATGGTTTGGATTCAAACTACCCAAGTTGGTATTGCCTACTCAAAATCAAAGTCAGGAAAGGTTTATGTTGTTGCAAGATATTATCCTGCTGGAAACATAATTGGTCAATTCCCCTATTAAATAATCGACATATCTTCTTCTTTCAGTTTAGGGACATATTTGTATATTGTTAATATTAACTAAAAATAAATAAATGAAAAAAATAATATTAATTATAGGATTGTTAGTAATGTCTTGCTCTAATAATCCTGATTATCAAAATAATTTAATGCTTGCAAAAAAGTGGGTCCAAGCTTTTGAAACAAGTAATTTGGATTTATGGAAAGAAGTTGTTTCTGAAGAATTAGTAGATGTTGCACCAATGTATGGAATGGGACAAGTTGACTATAAAACGTCACTTGGGGTTGCAGAATTTTATGTGCAAAACTATACAAATGTAAAATTTGAAAATCAAGTTTGGTTACCAGGAATAGACACATTGACTATGAAACCCGATGGTAGCGTTAGGGCTTATGGAACTTGGACTGGAACAAGTAAATCAACAGGAAGAAATTTTTCACTGAATTCATACCATAACTTTGATTTTAAGGATGGTAAAATATCTTCGACAGGAGAATATTTTGATGCAACTGGAATGGTTAACTCTGTTGGTCCTGCCCAGAGAAATGTAGTTGTAGCTACAGCTAAAGTTAGCAAGAAAAATATTGATAAATTTCAAGAATTAATGGATTCAGATGGAGGACTTTCAGTCACTAGAAATTATGATGGATGTTCTCACCTAGAGGTATTTTATAACGAAGAGTCAAGTACATACTTTATTATTGAATATTGGGAGTCTTATGAAAAATATGAAGCATATTTAGACTGGAGATTCAATAAGGACCCTAATAAGTTTACCGATAAAGTATGGCCTTATGTTATTGGTGGACAAAAAGGCTTTGCCGCGTACTTTAATAACACAAAATATAAATTCTTCTAATAAGTTTGTTAAAATTAACCCTCCCTAGCGGAGGGTTTTTTTAATATTAAAAATTACAATTTTAGAATACTTTATTTAACTATAAATCCGATTTCTTCTTACCCATTCCTTCAGATTCCCATTTTTTTAAAAAGGGTTCTAAACTAAAAAGTTCAAAATAAGGAATGAATTTTCTTTCGTATTGAACTTCCCACTCGAAAGGTATAAGATGAGCAACTTTTTTGTCTATATAATTAATCAAAACTACTCCATAGTTATTCGAATAATTAAATAATCTTGGCCAATCCCAATCTTCATCTGGATCTTCATAAAAAAGAGTGTATCCATTATTTTTTAAATAATCGACCGTGCTACGCAAATACTTTTGTGTTTCATCGTTGCCTAACTCGTTTATAGGATACAGAGCTCCTTTAGCTATAAATTTAATTCCAATCAAGTTATCTTTTGGTTTATAAATTGCATTAGATTGGGCTAAAACCCAAGTTATTCCGTTTCCTAGCTCTACCCCCCTGTAATCTGATTTGTTTTTCTTGAATTCTGCCTTGAATACTTTTTTAGTCATTCCTTCTGAAATTCCCTTAAAAATTGTATTCCCTTTCTGAGCATTAACCGAAAAAAAAGAAATAACCAATATGTAAACTATTTTTTTCATTGTCTTGATTTTATTAATTAAATATAACTAATCCCCCCCTAAAAAAGAGGGGGGATTATAATAAAAACAATTACATTTTTAGATTTCCATTTTCATCAAGCCACATAACTCGTTCCCAAAGGACTTGTTTGTACCATCCGTCAGGCATTGTTTTTTGAATCGCATCAAAGTCAACGCTGCTCCAATCAGGATATTTTTGTCCTTCATTATTAAAAACAGCGTCTAAAGAATTATATCCGTCAACACTAAGAACGTTCCATTTATATCCATTCCCAACGGGGTTTAATCTAGTTGCTGCAGCCCAAATCTCTTGCTTTATTTTACCATTATTCATATTCTTTTTTATAAATGGTCCAAATTCCTCAATTTGAGTATTTAGCCACCCATTTTGGTTAGGAACAAGAGCATAGTTGTGCATAAAGTACTTAAATCCATCAGAATTTTTATTTGTAATTACCTCTGGTCTATAATAAGAAGCAATAAATCTAGTATAGGAATTATGATTCTCTAAAGCCCTATTAATTAATGAAGGAACACCAGACTCGTTTTTTACCTCATTAATTGCCTTACCCATTTCACTACCTACATTTTCTAATTTATTTAAATCATTTACCCCAAGATACCAATAGAAATTAGGTTCAGATTTAGCGCCATTAACTCTACGCATTATAGCCCATCCATTGATAGCTCCAGATTTAAAAGCCTTCATAGCAGCTTTACTGAAAAGTTCAGATTCATTTTGAATGTAATGTTCAACTTCATCACCTGGTACGATATTAAAACCGTAAACAAAATACTGAGCGTTTGTAACGAAGCTTAGTAAAAAAGCTCCAAGAAATAATATATTTTTCATTTTAAATTTAATTTATGGTTAATAAATAAATTTAAGAAAACAATATTTAATCATTTAGAAAAAGATAAAAAATTAAAGCATTTAAAAATGCATAAAATATTGCCGGCATAGTTTTTAGAAGCCCATCTTTTATTCTGAGTCTAACAATAACTCCCAAAATCATTAAAATTGTTAATCCAGTTGAAGCGATTACTGCAAGTTGATCTATAAATACTCCAATAATAAGAGATACCCCTCCTAAACTTTGAAAAAAACCAGTTGTTTTTCTAAAGTTTGGTATACCATAGCGAATGAATTCATTTTTAAAATAACTAGAATAAAAACACAAATACCCAAATATTAAAAATGATAAACCAGAAAAGATTACAAGAAATAATTTTATATGCTGAATCATATTTACCAAGTAAACACTTTGTTGATTTCTGTTAATTAATTCCCTAATTTAATCCTTTTGGAGCTGCTTTTTCATAAATTCTAAGGCAAAAGGGTAGGACCTTTTGCGAGCTTCTAAATTACCCCCTATATCAACACCTCTTTTGACACAAAACAAAAATCCAATTTTCTGTAGTATAGAATTTGACATAGGGATTTTCAAGTAGTTCATTAAAATATCCCCATCCTCTGTTAAATCAAATAGACATTCTTCGAAACTGTATCCATTTTCATTCCTATGCACAGGTTCCTCACTATCGAATCCGTGATGTGCATTAGTGAAAAGTGTCAAATCAATATTTGTTTTTTTGGAAAGTCTTTCAACAAGATTTTTACATGGCTTAGCAGGAGTCCAATTATCGGATTCTCCAATTAAAATATGGATGGGGGCGTCTGTAAAAGACAGATCTTTTGGATTTATGAAACATGGGGGGTAAAAAGCTAAATGAGCAGCAAATCTATGTTTTTTTGTAATTGCATTTTTTACCGGCTTCCATCCTGAAAAAAGAGTTACACCTCCACCCAAACTCCAGCCTGTTATACCAACTCTTTCAGAATCAATATTAGGGTGATTGGAAAGCTTATCTAGTGCACGGTATGCGTCAAGAATAATTGCTGCTGTTGTCACTTCAACCTGAGACCCAACAGTAGAGGTGACATCTCTGCTTTTAAAACTGTTAAGTTCAAAAGTTGCGAAACCATTTTTTTGATACATATTTATATATTCCAAATGATGTTTTTTCCACCCTCTGCTACCAGCAACACCAATAATTAAAGGGTACTTTTTATTAGCCTCAATGCTATCTAATGGTATTGTCAACTGACCAAAAACTTCTTGCTTATCTAGTTTATTTAATTCTTTTATAATATGACTTAGTGAAAACGGGTTCGCACTTTCAAAATAGATTGTTTCCTTTTTGAATTGCGATTTTATACTTGCGTTATTCAATACAAACAAAAAAATAAAAATACTAAAAGTCCTCAAGCCCAATTTCTTCATTTAATTTAAATACAGATTCCGGATTAAAAGTATCAATTGATAAAATTTCAAGTTGTTTATTCAGTAACTCAACTTTGTTTAAATAAGATTCTATCCATTTTGATTTTACCCAACGACTGCTATCTTTCATTTGATTAGATAAATTTTGCATGGCACTAAAAACAGCTTTTATTTGATTTGGAATCCATGAAATGATAGGTGTCCCTCCTGTAGCTTTTGCATATTTAGTGTTTTGCATTATGTATTTTTGAACGAATTGCCAATGTCCATTTCTGAAAAAATAAATTTCCTCATATGCCGACATTAAGTAATACATACCCAATTGATTGTCTGTTTTAGTTAGTCTTTTTAACAGTGGTGCGCTGCGCATTTCTTTTGTCAAAATTTCAAAAAAATTTTGAACACATATTGGTCTGTACTTTCTTAAATCCAAAAGATATTTTGTGAGTTGGTTTTTAGGATAGAAATTGATAACTCCAGAGACTATATCAGCTGTTGGAATAATATTGTCCTGAGCACCTGTTTGACCTCTAAAATATTTAGGTTTATCCCATACTCCCTCGTATATTAATCCATTTGGGAAAATTTCCTCATTCCCTTTTATACCCATAATAAAAACTCTAAAGTCGTTGTAATGTTTCCACCTAGAGGCCTCCCACATTACCCTTCGTCGTTCATTAATTTTTTTTAATGTGTTTGCAAAAAGTTTTAAAGATTTATTTAAAGAAGATTCATTGTTTTTGGAGTTTGCAACACCAAACGCTGATTTTACTAAATCTGGTGAATGTTGATTAATATCTACATGGAGCATTATAAACCCTCTTTCATCATCCATCCCTGAAAATTTGGCTGCCATGGAAAGGTTTGACCAATTGAACCCCTTTTCCTTGTCGATTTTAAAATAATTACCTAATGAATAAGCATAATGGTAATCCAGCCAGGGATACACCCCAAGAGAATTTGATATATATACAAATGGTTGCGATATGTTTGAAGGTAGCCTATCATTAGCCGTTCCGTATTTACCTGTTTTTAAAAATTTGTGATGAGATGGTGACAAAGTGTATGCTGACGCCAAAAAAGAATACGCTCTAAAAAGAGCTGCATTAACAAAAGGATCTTTTTCCAGTTTTACTAAATCGAGATAATTTGGAAGAATTTTTATAGCCTCCTCTATGGAACCGTGATTTGCTAAAATCCCTGGATTCCCATCTTGTTTTAAAACTGGCATTTCATCAATTAATTGCTGCAAAGTCTCATACCTAGATGGTAGATTTCTTAATGGTTCCTTAGTTGGTAGGAATCCGTTTTTTGAATCTATAGAGAAAAACCCATCTGATAAACTTTTCATACAATTAATGTATGAAAATTAATCTCTTTAACTTGCTTATTATCAGGTTTTTTGATTTTAATTTTTATCTATTTTTATTTTTATTTAATTCAATTCAAGCTTTATATTTACAATGAAATGAAAAAGTTTTTTTTTATTTTTTTATTATTTCTTTCAATATTGAATAGTTGTAATGAGGCTGTGAATTTGAATCCTGAGGATGAAAAAAAAATCTCACAAAAAACTGAGCAAGAAGTCAGAGATTTTATTGCCAATCAATACAATTTCTTTAGTGTTGGAAGTATCGACGTTGCCAAAAAAACATTTGCCAAAGATGCAATTATTATCGGAACCGATGCATCAGAGTTTTTAGTTGGATGGGATAAAGTTAAAACGTCTCTTATGGGTCAAATTGAAGTCATTGAAAATCCAAAATTTATTACCAAAGACTTAAAAATAGTTATGAGCGATAACAGCGACATGGCTTCATATTCTCAAATCCTAAATTTTAGTTATAGAACTCCTACCACAGAATCTAGTTCAGGAGTCAAATATGAAATTAATGATATTCGAAATAGTGGTGTGATTAAAAAAATTGATGGGAATTGGAAAATAGTTCAAATACATTGGTCCGTTGGAGTGAAAGGACAGGTGATTGAATACGAATTTCAAAAATAATTAAAGAACATCAAACTGCTTCAGATGAAAAGATGTGTGTCCTCGTACAACTTCTTTAAAAGTTTCTCTTGTAATTTTTCCGTGCATAGGGTTTATAATAAATTCTTTAGTGTATTTATTTACCATTTTTAACCTTTCAATAAGTTCTTTTTTTTCATTTTCAAAGTCTATGTCTTTTGCTCTTGCCGGATCAAAAAATTTGAGTGTGGGAGTATTTTTAGGGTATTTGTCGTAATCCCATTTTATAATATGTCTTAAAAAAAATATGTGCATGTAACCCAGTGTTTTGGTCATCAAAGTAGGAGAATAATTTTTCTCATTTTGATAGAAAATTATAAATTTTTTACAGTGCCAAATCATTTGAGTTACGCCCATTTTCCCCCATTTTGGTTTTGCTTCGGGAGTCAACCTATTGATTGCGCATATTAACGTATTAAGTTCCATTTTTTAAAATTTATTAATAATTATGAAATTAATATTCCATAAATTTAAAATATTAGAAACTTTATTTATGATTTTTAAAATAATTCTTTTTACATGTTTTTTGGTTAATTCATATCAGACCAATCAAATTGAAGGGGTCTGGATAACCCAGGATGATGAAACCGGTAAAAAAAAATCAGAAGTTCTATTATTTAAAAATGAGGGTAAATTGTATGGTAAGATTATTAATTTACTTCTGGAAGAGGATAGGGGTAAATTATGTATTAATTGCAGAGGGGAAAATAAAAACCTCCCAATCGAAGGTATGAACATTGTAAAAGGTTTAGAGCTTAATGACAAAACATGGGAAGATGGAACCATTCTTGATCCTAAATCCGGAAAGATCTATAGCTGTTATATTACACTTGAAGATAACAATACACTGAAAGTTAGGGGCTACATTGGATTTTCTCTTCTTGGAAGAACTCAAAAATGGATACGAAAAAATTAATGTTTAATTAGTTTTCTTTGTATCATCCATTTATGGCAAATATCAGGCCAGTCCTTTACAGATCCTTCATTTTTAGCTAATCCATATCCATGACCTCCATCTTCCCATATGTGAAGTGCTGCTGGAATTTTAAATTTTCTAAGAGCTAAATAATAATTTACACTATTCTTTACTAAAACAACTGAATCGTCATCTGAGTGAATCAAAATAGTGGGTGGCGTGTCAGCTTTAACTTGTAGCTCATTTGAAAAATATTCTACCATTTCACTTGATGGTATTTCACCTATTAAACTTTTTCTCGACCCCAAATGAACATACGGATATTTCATTGTCACTACTGGATAAATTAAAATTGAAAAATCTGGTCTACATCCTGTTTTTTCTATTTCTAAATTAGATTTTTTAAGCCCTTGATCATGATGAGTAGAAAGCGTAGAAGCAAGATGTCCTCCAGCAGAAAATCCTAAAACCCCAATCTTTTCTGGGTCAATTCCCCATTTTTTTGCATTTTTTCTAATAATACGTATTGCCCTTTGCGCATCGGAAAGAGCTACTTCACTTCTGCATTCCTTCCCTTCCCAGTTCGGAATTCTATGTTTCAAAACAAAAGCAGAAATCCCCAGTCCATTAAACCATTTTGCAACATCAACTCCTTCTTTATCTATCCAAAGAGCTTCGTATCCGCCTCCTGGAATTATCAAAACAGCAGTTTTGTCATTACCACTTTTTAATTTTTGAGAGGGATAATACCAAATTTGTGGATTTGCTACTTTCCTAAATATTCTTCCCGATTCGTCATAATCAATTTTTGGTTTTAGAACATTTAAACAATCTATCCCCTCTGGGTATAAATCAATTTTTGCTGATTGTCCATTGATATTTGCTGATAGGACTAAAAGAAATATAATAGCTTGGTTTTTAATTTTTTTCATTGAAATAATTTAGTTTTAATTTACTAATTAATAAGTAAAAGTAGTTCTAGATAATTATATTTGAATTTTAAAAGGAAATAGGTTAGCCTACTTTTTTGTTTTTGGTCAAATCCTCTACCTATTCAATTCACTAATGTAATATGCTTAGACTTACAAAATTTATTTGTTTTTTAATCCTAATTGCAGGCTGCAATAGTACTGATAATTCAAAAACTGAGAACTGGGAAATCCTATTTAATGGTATTGATTTGAAAGATTGGAAGATTAAATTTACAAACCAAAATTTAGGTGTAAATTATAAAAATACTTTCCAGGTCGTAGATGGCGTTTTAAAAGTAGTTTACGATAACTACGACAAGTTTGATAATAATTATGCACAGATATATTACAAAAAACCTTATTCGTATTACAAGTTAAGGTTCGACTATAGATTTACTGGAAGTCAAACAAAAGGTGGCGCTGGATGGGCGAAAAGAAATAGTGGTATCATGATTCATTCTCAATCCCCAGAAAGTAATGATTTTGGTCAATCTTTTCCTGTATCAATAGAGGTACAGTTATTAGGGGGACTATCAAAAGGTGAAAGACCTACAGGAAATTTGTGTACCCCAGGTACCGCTGTAACAATGAACGAGAAAATAAATTACAATCATTGCATACTTT
>CACJHA010000020.1:10000-27843 GCA_902593075.1 uncultured Bacteroidota bacterium | reverse complement strand
TTGACTATATTTATTATTCCCAGTCGTTATTGGTCTACTTTTACTACCGTCATAATTTACAATCCAAATATTTGAATAATTGGAATCAGTCATTATGTCCTTAAAATTTCTTTCGTACAAAATACTATTCCCGTCAGGAGAAATTTGAGGATTTGAGATGTGTTGTAATTTAAATACATCTAAAGGCTCTAAGTTAGATTTTTGGGCATTAACAGATATGCAAAAAATCAATGCTATAATTAGATTTAAATATAATTTTTTAGTCATCTTAATAATAAAAAGGTTTAGTTTTGAATAATTTGAATTATTTGAATTTATGAAAAAAATATTATTGTTGTTTTTTTTAGCAATACTTTTTAACTGTGAAAAAAAATCTGAGGATAAAGAATGGATTTATCTTTTTAGCGATAAGTATTCTTCGTACTGGAAAGCCTATAATGGTGACACCTTACCTAAAAAATGGGAAATAACCAATAATATATTAACATTTGATACTGATTTTAAGCTTGAAAATGAATATATAAAAGGATCAGACATAATTTTTTTTAAAGAAGAATTTGGAAACTTTGAGTTGCATCTAGAATGGAAACTTCCTAAAGGAGGAAACAGTGGGATTTTCTACCATCTTAAAGAAGGTTTTAAAGAAACATCTGAGGTTGCTCCGGAATATCAAATTTTGGATGATGAAGGCTGGGAAGAATTGAACAAAGCTAAATTAAGTCCTTGGCAAAAGGCTGGAGCAGATTATGCAATGTATTCTCCAGACACTGAAATTAAAAAACTTTACCCTAGTGGAGAATGGAACTCTACAAAAATAATTTTCACTGAAAAAAAAGTGGAATATTGGTTAAATGAACAAAAAATTTTATCTTTTATTCCTTGGTCACAAGATTGGTATGAGAGAAAAAAAAATGGTAAATGGAAAGATTCAAAGTTTTATGGAAAATTTAAAAAAGGCTACATAGGTTTGCAGGACCATAATAGCTCAATTTCATTTAGAAATATGAAAATTCGAAAATTATAGATAATTATGAATCAAACAAGAAGGGATTTTATAAAAAAATCTTCTGCAATTGGGGTATCAAGTTTGTTGCCATTTAATAAAAATTTTTTTAAAATGAAAGCGAAGATTAGGACTGCGCACATAGGAGTTGGTGGAATGGGCTTAAATGATTTAAAGGCTATTTCTTCTCATAAAAATGTTCTAGTTACTGCTCTTTGCGATGTAGACTCAAACCTTTTAAACGAAGCACATAAACTATTTCCAAAAGCAAAAATATTTAAGGACTATAGAGTTCTTTTAAATAATTTAGAGAAAGAAATAGATGCAGTTGTTATTTCAACACCCGATCATACACACGGTCCAGCGTCAATAATGGCTATGAAAAAAGGGAAAGCTATTTATTGCCAAAAACCACTAACAAACAATGTTATTGATGCTAGAGAAATGAGTAAAATCTCTTCTCAAAAGAAGTTAGTTACCCAAATGGGAATTCAAGTTCATTCTTTTTATGACTATAAACTTGCAAAACTTTTAATACAAGAAGATGTAATTGGAAAGATTCATACTGTGAGGGCATGGAGTCCGAAAAATTGGGGATTTGACGGTAAAATATCAAAAAAAGAAGATAAGATACCTGATAATCTAGATTGGAATTTATGGTTAGGGACCTCACCTTATAAAAACTATTTAGAAAACCAATATCATCAATACAACTGGAGAAAAATGGTTGGATTTGGTTGCGGAACTCTAGGTGACATGGGTGTCCATATTTTTGATACTCCATATAATGCACTAGAACTTGATGTTCCAGAAAGTATTATAAATAAATGTAGAAAACCTAATGAAATTGGGTTTCCAGAAAAAAACAAAGTTTCATATGTGTTTCCTGGAACAAAATTTACAGCTGAAAAATTAAAGTGGATATGGGAAGATGGAAAAGGTGTGCCATCTTATAATAATGAGTTAAAACTACCAAATGGGGATAAATTACCACAGCAGGGAGCTATGTTTATTGGAGAAAAAGGAAGACTTCTTTTACCACATTTTATGGAAATTCCTAAAGTTATAATTGATAATAAATATGAAATTTTCGATACTTCTAAATTTGAAGAAAAAGCCCTTTTGGAAAAAAACCCTGCAAGGAATTACGAAAAGGAGTCGTTATTACATTATCATGAGTTTATTGATGCTTGTTTAAACAAAAAGGAATGTTCTGCTCCATTTTCATATTCCTCAAAACTTACTGAAACGATTCTTTTAGGTGTCATTGCGGGAAGATTTCCGGGTGAAAAACTAAATTGGGATAAGGATAAAGGCCAATTTGAAGAGAAAAGGGCCAATCAATTTCTAAAACAGAATTCTAGATTGTTTTAGATATGAAGCTTTTTTCAGTTTTTTTAGGTGGAAGAGCGCATAAATGCAATACTGAATTACATGACGTTGTGTTTACCTTAGGAGAAAAAATTGAGGATACTTACAATGATTTGTTAGGAAAATGGTTTGGTTTACCCGACAGATTACACATTGATTCCTGGGTAGATTTGAATATAGTTGAAGGGTATAAAATTTCTCTTTCAAAAAAGAAAAATAAATCAAACAAAAAATTGTATTTCATTAATCTTGGTGCTTACGAAAAAAATAAATTCGAGGAGTTACATGAGAGCAAGTTTATGGTTGATGTAAATAAAATAAATGTTAAAAACAGGGCGAAGGAACTACTCCTTCTTGGAAAAGAACAAGTCCATCTAGATGACCTTTATGATGTCGATGACTGCATAGAAATTAGAAAGGTTTCGGGATATTATATAAACTTAGAAAGAACATTAAAAAACAGTGATCTTAAGTTTAATAACGGTTATAAGCCAATTCCAAAGAATATTATTGATAATTTTAAGAAACTGAAAAATTAATTATTGATTTCTTTGATTTTTTATAAATTGGATGCACTTTTACAAGTGAAGTTAAAATGGTGGGCGCGAAGGGATTCGAACCCCTGACCCCTTGGGTGTAAACCAAGTGCTCTGAACCAACTGAGCTACGCGCCCTGGAATGCAAATATAGTCTTCTTTTTTTAAATTGATTTAAGGATTTAATATTTCAGATACTGTGAAATTACTTCCACCAATAAAAATAAAGTCTTCTTTTGATGCACTATCTATAGCTCTATTATAAGCCTCTTCAATAGATTCAAAAATCCGATAGTTAATATCTGTATTTTTTAAAATTAAATCTAAATGTTCCAAACTGAATGCTCTTGATATTTTGGGGGAAGAAAAAAAGTAAATCCCGTCTTTAGGGAAAAGTTTTATAATTTTTTCAATGGGCTTATCTTTTACAAAGCCTAAAACAAAGATTTTTCTCTGAGATTTAATTCTTTTAATTTCAAAAACAACCTCTTTAAATCCTTCTTCATTATGAGCAACATCGGCTATTACAAGGGGTTTATTTGAAACTTTTTCCCACCTGCCTCTCAATGAAGTATTTTTTCTAACGTTTAAAATACCTTTTCTAAAAATTTCATTAGAAATGTTGTTTTTAAATAAAATTTGAATTGCAGCATAGGCAGTGCTCTTATTTTTTTTTTGATAATTGGTCTTGAGACTTAACTCAGATTCACTAGATGAAAAATCTTCAGTAAAAAATATCTTTGATGATTCTCTTTTTGCCTTTTCTATAAAAACTTTATCAGTTTCTTTATTTTTCTCACCTATTAAAACAGGTATATTTTTTTTAATTATTCCGGCTTTCTCATTGGCAATAGAAGTTATTTCATCACCAAGGAATCTTGTATGATCATATCCTATGTTAGTTATGACAGAGAGTAAAGGGTGTATGACATTTGTTGCATCAAGTCTACCCCCTAATCCAACCTCTATAACTGCATAATCAACTTTTTGAAGCTTAAAATAAAAAATTGCCATTGCGAAAGAAATTTCAAAAAATGAATTTCTATTCGAAAGAAAATAGTTTTTATTTTTTTGCACAAAATCATTTACAAATTGTTTTTCAATTTTATTTGAATTTACTTTTATTCTCTCCCTAAAGTCAAACATATGAGGAGAAGTAAATAATCCTACTTTTTTGTTGGATTCCTGAAGAATCGAAGATATCATATGAGATGTTGAACCCTTGCCATTAGTCCCACCTACATGTATAAATTTTAAATTTGATTCAGGATTCCTAAGTAACTTTAAAAAATTTTTGATTCTTGATAATCCAGGTTTATATGAGTCGCTACCCTTGTATTGATATGGTGGGATCTGGTCATAAAGCCATTGAATTGTAGAATTATATTGTGTCACTAATCTACCAACTTAAAATTGACAACTACAAACCCTACCTGAGAATCAGGAGCATTATCATCAGGAAACCACTTATGTAAAAAGGCTGTTTTTTTTGCAGGCTCCAATAAGCAGGGGTGAACATTAGTACTTCCTTTAATACCAGCTTCTGCGTTTATAACATTTCCAATTTTATTTACTGTAATTCTTACAACTACTCTACCTTCCTCGTCGCATTCGGGTTTTACTGAACCGTTGGATTTGAGATTTCTTCCATTCAAACCAAATCCAACTTTTTCACCAATTATTAATGTTTGATTATAATAAGTATTCGAATATGGATTTCCAGAATCTATTTTACTTTGATTTTCCTTTAATCTATTCTTATTATTTGATTTAACAATTTCTTCAGCAGATATAATATTGTTTAAAATTTTTTTTGTCATTTTAGAAATTTCAGGCTTTCTGTTTTCAACTTCCTTATTAACTAAGGAATCATTTTGCACTAATTTTTTTTTATCAAAACTCTTTTTTTTTGTTTTTGGATTATTTGACTTATCATCAACTGAAACAATCGATTTTTTTTGAACTACTGTTTTAGATTTTAATTCTGAATCATTAAAACTATTATTGGTAATTGTATTTTTTAGTGGAGTTTCAGTACTTTCAAAAGTTACTTTTTTAATTAATTTTTCATCGGACAATTTACCAAAATTTACTTCCACACCATATGAAATAGGTGGATCAAAAAAAGTCAATCCAAAAACAAAAAATAATAGAATTAGTAAAACTCCAATCAATGAAGTTATAATAGCTGATTTTTTTTCGTTAGGAGTAGAAAAAAACTTCATTTTAATTATTTGTCTTTAACTGCTAAAACGACTTTAACTGAATTTTTATTAGCTATATCCATAACGTAAACGATTTCTTTGATTGGAACTTTATTGTCGGATCTTAAAATAATAACTCTTTTATTTGAATTGGATAGTTTTGTTATTAATTTATCTTTGATGTTATTTTTACTAACAATCTCTCCATTAATATAAAATCTGTTTTTGCTGTCTATTGAAACAGATACGTTATCTCTATTTTCACTTTTCCCTTTAGCTTGAGGTAATTTTACATCAATTGTGTTTAAATTTTTAGCCAGGGTAGATGCTATCATAAAGAAAATTAATAGCAAAAAAACAACATCAGTCATTGAAGACATGTTAAAATTCGGTGTTATTTTATTGCTAGTCTTAAAATCCATTAACTTACTGGTTCGTTAAGTAAATCTAAAAACTCTAGAGATGATGCTTGCATTTGATATACTACCTTACTGATTTTTACGACCAAATGATTATAACATATATATCCAACAATTCCAACAACAAGTCCTGCGACTGTAGTTGTCATGGCAGTGTAAAGTCCATCGGATAGCAGTTTCATATCAATACTTCCTCCGGCATTTGAAATCTCAAATATGGAAATAATCATCCCTATTACAGTGCCCAAAAAACCTATCATTGGTGAAGCCCCAGAAATAGTTGCCAAAATACTTATATTTTTTTCCAGTTTGTATATTTCTAAACGTCCAGCATTTTCAATAGCTGTATTAATATCTTCTAAAGGTCTACCTATCCTAGAAATACCCTTTGAAATTAATCTTGCAACTGGAATTTCTTCTTTAATACATTTTGATTGTGCCATTTCTATTTTCCCACTGGTTACGAACGTTTTTATTTCATTCATAAAAGTATTGTCAATTTTTACTGCAGCTTTAATTGTAAATAACCTTTCAAAGTAAATATATAATCCAACTAATAATAAAATAAATAATAAACCAATAATAATTTGGCCAGCTGTACCGCTACTTTGAATTAGCTCAATTAAAGATATTGTTTTTTCAGTTTGTAAAACATTACTTTGTAAGAACAAATTTTGATTAAAAAATAATATCATATCCATAGTTTTTATATGAACGAAAAAAAAATTGTTAAAGTATTTTATTAATAAATAAAATCTCTAAGCATTATAAACGTAAAAGATCCTGATAAAAATCCAATCAATGCCAACCAAGAGATTTTTTTTAAATACCAAAAAAAGTCAATTTTCTCCATTCCCATAGCTACTACTCCAGCTGCTGATCCTATAATTAGCATACTACCACCGGTACCCGCAGAAAAAGCTATAAAGTGCCATAAAGGGTTATTAATTTCTTGAGAAAACATACCCATAGATGCCGCAACAAGAGGTACATTATCTATAATAGCTGAAGCTGAACCTAAAAGGACTACAACAATATCAGTGTTAGGAAAAATTAAATTTAATGTGTCAGCAAATGAAAACAACACACCTATAGATTCTAAAGCCCCAACAGATAAAAGAATTCCTAAAAAAAACAAAATACTAGGTAATTCAATTTTAGATAAAGATTTATGCACAGGACTATGATTAGCAGCGTCATCGCTTTCATCGTCAAATGAAGTTATATTTATTTTTGTTGAGCTTAAAATCTCCGCAAAAGTAGACACTAAAGCTAGTGAAAACATCATACCTACATAAGGAGGGAGATGAGTAATGGTCTTGAAAACAGGCACAAAAATTATTGATGCTAAACCCAAATAAAGAATAGTCGATCCACTTTTATTGACACTTTCCTGAATTTTGTCATGCTTGTAAGTTATATTTCCTTTAAAAGCAGGTAAAAAAGTTGCAACACTTACTGGAACTAACAAACAAACAATTGAAGGAATCAATAGATAGGAAATTAATTTAATCGTTGTTACTTTTTTTCCAATCCACAACATAGTGGTGGTAACATCCCCGATTGGTGACCAAGCTCCTCCAGCATTGGCTGCTATTATGATTAGTCCTGCAAACCAAATTCTTGTGTCCCTCTCAGGAACTACTTTTTGTAAAATTGTAATTAAGACTATAGTTGCTGTCAAATTATCAATAATTGCTGATAGCACAAAAGCCAGTATAGCAAAAATCCATAGCAATTTTCTTTTAGATTTGGTTTTAATGAAGTTTTTGATTGTTAAAAATCCATTGAAATAATCAATTATTTCAACAATTGTCATTGCGCCTAAAAGAAAAACTACAATTTCAGCAGTTTTACCTAAATGATGAAGTAAAATTTCTTCTAAATGTGTTGGAACAAGTTTTTTTATGTTAGTATCCACCTCAAAAACAGGTATGTGGTATAAAGCAATAATTGACCACAAAGTGGCCATCATAGCAAGTGCTGGAATTAATTTATCTACTTTGAGAGTGTGTTCTAAGGTGATTGCTAAATAGCCAATTATAAATACTGCTACTACTAGTGTTTCCATTTAAAAAATTTACCCAAATCAAGTGGGCTATATATCTAAAGTATTAATTTAAAACCTAAATAAACGCTAATTATGGTAAAAATATATTCCCCGAAGAATGATTTTTTTTTGCTCCAGTCACACTAGCATAGCAGTTGATTTTTTTTTGATTTCTTAGAAGACCTAAAAAAGCAAATATTATGGCCTCTTTAAAATTTATAATTTTTTCTTCTGGTATTAGTAAATTACAGGATGTTCTATTTTTTATTTGCTGTATTAAAAACGAGTTAAAAGTACCTCCTCCAGTAACAAGAGCCTCTTTTCTACCGCTTAAGGCGTAGGAAATCTCTTTAGCTATAAAAATCGTATATGTGTTTAATACATCATTTATTGAATCATTTTGGAATGTTTTAAAAATTGGAAGAATGTTTTCTTTCACCCACTCAAATCCCAACGATTTAGGTGGTTTTAATTTAAAAAACTTTAAATCATTTAATTTTTTTTCTAGTTCTGGAATTAATTTACCTCTACTAGCCATTTCTCCTTTATTGTCAAAGCGTTTGTTAACTTTATTAGCAAGTAAATTTAAAATTAAATTAACTGGACAAATATCATATGCAATAATTTTTTTTTGATTTTTAAGAGTAATATTGGCAAAACCTCCTAAGTTTACAAAGGTGTCTAGTTGATGAAATAGTTTTAATTCTCCAACAGGAACAAGAGGAGCACCCTGTCCACCCATTTCTACATCTTTACATCTAAAATCACAAATAACTTTTTTGTTAATTAATTTCGCAAGAATGGGTAAATTTCCAACTTGGTATGTTATTCCCAAGCTTGGTTGATGCAAAGCAGTATGCCCATGGGAACTAATGAAATCTATTTTATGTTTATTGTTTTTTTTTAGAAATTTTTTTATCTGTTTTGAAAGATAGATTGTGTAAAATTTATCTAGACTTTTAATATCATTTATATGGAGTGAACTTGAATATTTGAGTTTTTCATGAATTTTTTGTGGATAGGGGTATGTTGATGAAGAAATTAATTTAAAACACCATTTTGTTTCCTTAAAAAATTCAACTAAAACGAAATCCAGACCGTCTAAGGAAGTTCCAGACATAATTCCCACAACTTTATAATATTTTTTCACAACAAATGAAATTAACTCAATATTATCAAATTTTCAATGATTGAATAAATTATTAAAAAAATATTTAAAGAATTTGGATTTTATTTGATGTTTCTAAAAAGATTAATATTAAATCCTTTATGATTTTCATAAAATCGTTAATATCCTTTATTTTAGGGTCCCTTTAAAAAAACCACTAAGTAAATGTACCCTAAAAAGCAAGGATTGTATTCTCCTGAATTTGAACACGAAAACTGTGGAGCTGGTTTCATTTGCAGTTTAAAAGGTGAAAAAACAAATTCAATAATTGGAAAGGCTTTAAATATTTTAGTTAAGCTTGAACATAGAGGGGCCGTAAGTGCTGACGGTAAAACAGGAGATGGTGCTGGGATTTTAATTGAAATCCCACATGATTTTTTTTCTATATGTACATCATTTAAGTTACCTGCTCCCAATGAATACGCAGTTGGAATGGTTTTCCTTCCCCAGAAAAAAAATCAAAGGGATATTTGTATAAATACTTTTGAAAAACAAATACAGGAAAGAGGATTAAAAATTTTAGGATGGAGAAAAGTACCTGTAAATAAACAAGTCGTAGGAAAAATTGCTTCAAAAACAGAGCCTTTTATAAGTCAAGTATTTGTTAGTAAAGGGGAACAAAAAATCAATGATCTTGAATTCAATATTAAACTATATTGCGCAAGGAAAAAATGTGAACATGAAATATATAATTCAAAGTTTTCAGAGTCCAACTATTTTTATTTTTCCTCTCTTTCTACCAAAACAATAATTTATAAAGGACTCTTAGTTCCTGAAGATATCGAGCTATATTATAATGACCTAAGGGATCCTAAATTAGTTACAAGACTCGCCCTAGTTCATCAAAGATTTTCCACTAACACATTTCCTACCTGGGACCTGGCACAACCATTTAGATATATGTGTCATAATGGGGAAATTAATACTATTAAAGGAAATATAAGTAGAATGAACTCAAGAGAAGAGCTGCTTAATTCAGATTTGTTTGGCGACAACATAAAAGAGATTTTACCAGTTATTTTAAAAGGAAAATCTGACTCGGCTTCGATGGACATGGTAGTAGAACTTCTTTTACTAACAGGTAGATCTCTACCTGAAGTGATGATGATGTTAGTACCTGAAGCATGGGAAAAACACAGTGAAATGGACATAAACAAAAAGTCGTTCTATAAATTTAATTCTTGTATAATGGAACCTTGGGATGGTCCAGCCTCAATTCCATTTACTGATGGAAAATACATAGGCGCTCTTTTGGACAGAAACGGCCTTCGCCCGTCTAGATATACCGTAACTAAAGATGGTAATGTTGTTATGTCTTCAGAAGTTGGGGTATTAGATATTGAACCAACAAACGTTCAAAAACATGGTAGACTAGAACCTGGGCGTATGTTCTTAGTTGACATGAACGAAGGGCGTATAGTAGAAGATCAAGAAATTAAATCGATAATTGTAAATGAAAAACCTTATATAAAGTGGCTTGATAAGAATCTTCTACCTCTTTCCAACATACCTTATACAGGAAACCATCTTACAGTTGAGTCGGAAAGTTTTGATAAGAGATTAAAAATATTTGGATATACCCAAGAGGACTTAAGTACAATAATAAATCCTATGAGCTTAAATGCTAAAGAATCGATTGGTTCAATGGGTACCGATACTCCTTTGGCCGTATTTTCAGAAAAACCTCAACTTCTTTACAATTATTTCAAGCAATTGTTTGCTCAAGTGACAAACCCTCCTTTGGATGGGATTAGAGAAGAAATTGTTACAGACATATCCTTGAAATTAGGTAATGATTTTAATATTTTCGAATTATCTGAAATACATGCGAAAAAACTTTTGATTCAAAATCCAGTAATTTCTAATGAAGATCTCGATAAGATTAAATATTTAGAACACAAAAACTTTAAAGCAATTTCAATTCCAATTTTATATGAGATTCACAAAGGTGTGAATGGCTTGGAAAAGTCTTTAGTAAAAATAATTGAGGATATTGAAAGACAAATTGATTCAGGAGCAAATATTATTATTTTATCTGATAGAGGTGTATCTAATTATTTTGCACCTATACCAGTGCTTTTAGCGTGTGCACACGTACATAATACTTTTAAAAGGATGTCCAAAAGATCAAAATTTGATATTGTTATAGAATCAGCAGAACCCAGAGAACCACATCATTTTGCTTGTCTTTTTGGTTATGGAGCCAGCGCTATAAACCCCTACATGGTTAACGAAATTATTGAAGACCAAGTAAATAAAGAAATTATAAAAGGTTTAACTTTTGATAATGCTGTAAAAAACTACAATAAAGCAGTAGCTAAAGGAATAATTAAAATAATGAACAAAATTGGAATCTCTACTCTTCACTCTTATCGTGGTGCTCAGATATTTGAAGCTTTGGGCTTGAGTAATGAGTTTATTGAAAGATTCTTTTGTAACACTCCATCAAGAATTGAAGGAATTGGATTAAATGAACTCGAAAATGAAATTGAAAAAAGATTTAAAAAAGTCTTTGCTGGTGATCAAAACTTTGGGTTAGATCTTGAAATAGGAGGTGAATATAGATGGAGAAGAGATGGTGAAGCCCACATGCTAAATCCAAGTTCTATTGCTAAATTACAACAATCGGTTCGTCAAAAAAGTTGGGAAAGCTATAATATTTATTCAAAAATGATTAATGACCAATCTGAAAAACTCATGACAATAAGAGGTCTTTTTGAATTTTCCGATTTAGATCCTATCCCCATTGAAGAAGTTGAGCCTTGGACTGAAATTGTAAAGAGATTCAAAACAGGTGCTATGTCTTTAGGTTCAATATCAGCAGAAGCTCACGAAAACTTAGCAATAGCTATGAATAGAATTGGGGGCAAAAGCAACTCTGGCGAAGGAGGTGAAGACCCAAAAAGATATTTTCCAGACGAAAATGGTGACTTAAAAAAGTCAGCTATCAAACAGGTGGCCTCGGGGAGATTTGGTGTCTCAAGCTACTATTTATCATCTGCAGAGGAAATTCAAATAAAGATGGCTCAAGGAGCTAAGCCAGGTGAAGGTGGGCAACTGCCTGGTCCAAAAGTGAATCCTTACATAGCTTCTGTTAGAAACTCTACACCTTATGTTGGACTAATTTCACCTCCTCCACATCATGATATATACTCAATTGAGGATTTGGCACAGCTTATATATGACCTCAAAAATGCCAATAGAAAGGCTAGGATAAATGTAAAACTTGTTTCCGAAGTAGGCGTTGGAACTATAGCTGCCGGAGTTGTAAAAGCCAAAGCCGATGTAATTCTTATATCTGGATACGATGGAGGAACTGGAGCTTCACCCTTAACTTCATTAAAACATGCGGGATTACCGTGGGAGTTAGGTATAGCTGAAGCCCAACAAACTTTAGTTTTAAATGACCTTAGAAATCGAGTCGTTCTAGAGTGTGATGGACAAATGAAAACAGGTAGAGATGTGGCTATTGCATGTCTTTTAGGGGCTGAGGAATTTGGATTCTCTACAGCTCCTTTAGTGGCATCTGGATGTATCATGATGAGAGCATGTCATTTGAACACTTGTCCTGTAGGCATTGCAACTCAGGATCCTGCTTTAAGGAAAAACTTCAAAGGTGAACCTGAACATGTTATTAATTTCATGTATTTTGTTGCTGAAGAATTAAGGCAAATAATGTCTAGGCTTGGATTTAGGACTGTTAATGAAATGGTTGGACAATCGCAAAAAATAAATATGTCAGTAGCCATAAGTCATTTCAAAGCTAAAGGAATTAACTTGTCAAAAATTTTATACAAACCAAAAGTCAGTAAAAAAACGAAACTATATAATACTGAAAAACAGGACCATGGCTTAAAAAAATCTTTGGATTTTAAAATTTTAAAATCTGCCAAACCAGCCATAAATAATAAACAAAAACAAGTTTTAAATTTTCCTATAAAAAGTACTAATAGAACAGTAGGTGCTATAATCTCAAATGAAATATCAAAAATCCATGGTTCTGAAGGTCTGCCAAAAGATACACTTACTATTAATTTTAGTGGAACCGCTGGTCAAAGTTTTGGTGCTTTTACAACAAAAGGAGTTAGCTTAATAGTTTCGGGAACTTGTAATGATTATTTTGGCAAAGGTCTATCTGGAGGTAGATTAGTAGCTAAAGTTCCAGACAAAAATTCATTAACTGCACATCAAAATATTATTATTGGGAATGTTGCACTGTATGGAGCAATCAGTGGAGAAGTTTATATTAATGGGATAGCAGGTGAAAGATTCTGTGTTAGGAATTCTGGTGCTACCGCTGTTGTAGAAGGAATTGGAGATCATGGATGTGAGTATATGACAGGTGGTATTGCTGTCATTCTAGGTTTTCACGGAAGAAATTTCGCTGCCGGAATGAGTGGTGGAATAGCTTACATATATAATGAAGATGGAAATTTAAAAAAGGAAAAATTTAATTTAGAAATGGTTGAGTTAGAACCCCTTCTGGAAAAGGACTTTTTGTCTTTAAAGGAGCTTCTTAAAAATCACATTAAATATACATCCAGTGATAAGGCCTCATTTTTATTGAAAGATTTTTCAAATCAAAAACATAAATTTGTAAAAGTTATGCCAACTGACTATAAAAAAGCTCTTATAATGCTTGAGAATGAAAAAGTTAAAGAGAGGGTTAAATAAGAATAAAAATGGGTAAATTAAGAGGTTTTTTGGAGTTTGACAGAGTTGATGAATCTCAACTTAATCCCACAGAAAGGATTAAAAACTATAGTGAATTTACGATATCACCAAGTTCTGAAGAATTAAAAAAACAAGGTGGTAGGTGCATGGATTGTGGTGTTCCTTTCTGCCATAGCGGTTGTCCCCTTGGAAATCTGATTCCAGATTTTAATGATGCTGTTTATAAGAATGACTGGAAGAAAGCTTTAAACATTCTTCATAGTACCAATAACTTTCCTGAGTTTACTGGAAGACTCTGTCCTGCACCTTGTGAGCAGGCTTGTGTTTTGGGTATAGTAAGTCCTCCGGTTTCTATTGAAATGATTGAAAAATATATTGTTGAAAAAGGTTTCAAAGAAGGTTGGATTAAACCGGTAAAACCATCACATAATACGGGTAAGAAAGTTGCTGTGATTGGATCTGGTCCTGCTGGTCTTTCAGCTGCTCAGCAGCTAAATAGAGCGGGACATGGAGTAACCGTTTTCGAAAAAGATAATAAAATTGGTGGTCTTTTAAGATATGGTATCCCTGACTTTAAAATGGAAAAAAAAATAATAGATAGGCGCTTAGAAATTTTAATTGCTGAAGGAATAAAATTCAAGACTTCAGTTGAGGTCGGTATAGATATTTCAGCAGACGAGTTAGAAAAAGAATTTGATGCGATAGTTATATGCATTGGGGCATCTATAAAAAGAAAACTTCCAATACCAGGTAGTGAACTAAAAGGCGTAATTCAGGCAATGGATTTCCTTCCTAATAGCAATAAATTTGTAGACAAACAATTAACCTTAAAACAAGAATTTAGTGCTAAAAATAAAGATGTGATTGTTATAGGCGGAGGTGACACTGGTTCAGATTGTATTGGAACAAGTAATAGGCAAGGCGCAAAAAGTGTTACTAATTTTGAGATTACATCAAAACCATCAGAAGAAAGAACTATTAAAAATCCTTGGCCATACTGGCCATTTAAGCTTAAAACGTCATCTTCTCACGAAGAAGGTAGCCACAGAGAATGGTCAATTATGACAAAAGAATTTATAGGAGATATTAAGGGGAATCTAACTGGATTAAAAACTGTTGAAATAAAGTGGACCAATAACAATGAAATTGAGGAAATCGAGGGAAGTGAAAAAATTTGGCCATCACAAATGGTACTTTTGGCTCTAGGCTTTCTAGGTCCAGAAAAGAGTATCTCAGAAAAATTTGAATTAAAGCTTGATGAAAGAGGAAATATTCAAACTGATGAACACTATAAAAGTTCAAAAAATAAAATATTTGCTGCCGGCGACGCTAGAAGGGGACAATCTTTGATTGTTTGGGCTATCTCAGAAGGAAGAGACGTAGCTTTTGAAGTTGACAAATTTTTAATGGGTAAGTCTACTTTAGCAAAGAAAAACAACAAAGGAGATTTAATTTCAGCTTAATCACATTCTCACTTATTTATAGCATTGTCAATTAAATCAGCAAGATTTATTTGAGAATTATTCTGAATCGAATCATTTATTTTGATTAATTCAACCATTTTATCCCCTAGCCTTAAAAAAATACTTTGATTAATTTTTAAATTTAAAAATAATCTAGTATTGGAATTAATTGTGGGGTTTTTTACCCCTGGTATATAAACTTTAATGTTTTGAATTGTTGTATTTACCAAAAAAAAACTCTTAGATTTTTTATTAAAATTATTTTTTTTTGATTTTGAACCTTTTCTAATTTTATAACTGATTTTCCCAGGAGTTATAAGGTCATTTTTAATCTTAATAAATTCATCTTTATCAATGAAAAATGAATGAGAAGAACCCTCTTTTAATATTTTAGTCTTAAAGATAGAATCCTTTTTTTCTGACACTTGTAAAAAAATCAAATTGAACTTTCCTTTATTCCAAACATCAATAATAAAACCATTATAAGAAGGATAGTCAAGAATTATTTCTTGTTTTGCTGGAATATAAATGTTTGATATGTTGGCTTTTTTATTTTGGGAAAATGCCATTAATCCATAAATAAAAAAAAGAGAAGTTCGCATTACTTTTTTAAAAATATAAAAAAAATTAAATTTAAAACAAATAAACAATTTATGTTAGTAGAAAAACTTACCAGTAAAAAAATTATTTTTGTTTGTAATTTTTATTTTTTTTTTAATTCTGGTTTTTATTTTTAAAAATTTATCAATCAAATTTAAAAAAAATGAATACATAGGGATCTTTTTTAAAAGACCATTCCCTTTAATTGTAATTAATCCTAGTGACAATTTATTTGATTCAGGCAGCTTTTTGATTTCGATAGAAAATGAAACTAATACAAATTCCTTTTTTTCAAAGCTCGAGTCTAGAACTGGTTCTATAGAAGGTAAGATGATTAAAGTATCAGGAGAATTAACAACTGGTGACGAGACCAGGTTTGTAGAAATTTCAAATAAACCAGAGCTACTAGGTGTTTTAGAAAGCCAAAATACTTATCCTAGCGAGCAAACTAAAACAAAAAAAATCATTTTAAAAGGCAAGATAATTGATTTAAAATGTGTTACAAAAAACGATTTTTCAAGAGAGTGTTTTTACAAAAATCTTTATAAGGGATCGATCCCCGCACTAAGGATATATAGGAATGAAGAAAATATAAATTATTTATTGAGAATAAAGGATTATGAAATAATTGATGATTATTTAAAAAACAACTTTAAAAAAACAGTAAAAGTGTTTGGAGAGTACTATTATCAAAATGGATTTAATGTTATAAATTTGGATTCAATTTCTATTACAGAATGAATATTTATCTACTGATTTTAACGTTAATGCTTTCATCATGTTTTGGTAAAAAAAATTTCTTATCAGAAATAAGGAGTCAAATAAAAATAAACGATACGAAAAATATTATTTCAATTTTGTCTTCCGACTCTCTAAAGGGTAGAGACAGCAAAAACAAGGGATATTTTAAGGCTGCTGATTATGTTATAAACTATTTCAAGAAAAATAACATCAATCCTTTATATAACGAGTATAAAGACATTTTTTATTCAGACAGCATTAAAACATACAATATAGTAGGGACTATTGGAGAGTTTTTAAATAAAAGAAAAACAATTTTAATTGGAGCCCATCTTGATCATATTGGAATAAATGAGATTGGACCTGATTCAGTATATAATGGAGCAAACGATAATGCCAGCGGTTGTGTAAGTGTATTGCAAATAGGATCTTTTTTATCTCAATTTAAATGGGATTACAATATTGTACTCGCACTATTTGCTGAAGAAGAAAAGGGATTAAGAGGATCTTACAACTTGGCAAGCAGAATGAAAAAAGAAAGTATAAACTTGGAATACGTAATTAATTTTGAGATGATTGGTAAAGAAATGAAAATAGGCACAAATAAGGTGTATTTGACTGGTTACAAAACTTCAAATCTAGCTCAGGAAATCAATATTGTTGTTCCAGGTTTTGTCACTTTTTTTCCTAAATCAAAAGAATTTAATTTATTTCAAAGGTCAGACAATTATCCTTTTTACAAAGCATTTAATATTCCTTCACAAACTTTATCATCTTTTGATTTTGAAAACTATAAATATTATCATCATTTTGATGACGAGGTGAATAATTTGAACATAGAAAATTTAAATGCTATAATTGTATCTTCTGCATTCTTTATTTCCAACTTTTTAAATGAAAAAACAAAAATAACTTTGAATGCACATTAAGCTTTCCTTGTTATCTGTGATCTATAGGTGCTTTCAAAAATTTTATCTGCATTTCCTGCCTCAAATCCATCTCTTCTATGGATGGAAGTCATTTTGCTTTTTGGGAGATTTTTAAATTGAAGTAGAGGTAGACGTTCTGCGAATTCTACATAGCTGCCAGGAATATTTTCAATAATACCACATGCAAAGGTGGCAGGAATAAGCTTTGAAACAGTGCTAGATTGTCTTAACAGTCCATCTTTGCTCTCTTTAATTTTACCTCCTGAAGAATTTAACTTTATCCCAATTCTTTCAAGAAAGGAGTTGAACTCCTCTAAATTATTTTTTTTATTTAACATGTGGATACTCATTGTATAATGATTTAAATAGTAGCGATTATAAATTACCCATGCCGCATACTCACTTTCATTTAATAATTTTTTATAATCTTTATATGTAGGCAATTTCCATAAGGGTCTTTGAAAAAAACCAACTACATCATTTAAGTTGTTAAAATCTAAATCTTCGACAGGGTCTTGTTTGACACTGGAAAGATAGTTTTGAATTATTTCATAATTTGTACTTGATAGTTCATTGATTCTCAACTCACTAATAAATACTCTAGGATATTTCTCATTTGGTGGTGAATACCAAAAGGCATTTAACTTTTTATTCTCAAAATCAAAGAAATCCCTTTTTGAATAAC
>CACJHA010000020.1:0-7500 GCA_902593075.1 uncultured Bacteroidota bacterium | reverse complement strand
GCCTCCACTGAGTATTACCACAGCTTCACCCTGCCCATGGGTAGATCACACGGTTTCGCGTCTACCACTGCTAACTACATCGCCCTATTCAGACTCGCTTTCGCTACGGCTCCTTCACTGAATGAATTAACCTTGCTAGCAACGGTAACTCGTAGGCTCATTATGCAAAAGGCACGCCGTCACCTTAAAAAGGCTCCGACCGCTTGTAAGCATATGGTTTCATGTTCTATTTCACTCCCTTATTCAGGGTTCTTTTCACCTTTCCCTCACGGTACTAGTTCACTATCGGTCTCTCAGGAGTATTTAGCCTTACCAGATGGTCCTGGCAAATTCATGCAAGGTTTCACGTGCCCCGCACTACTCAGGATACCACTATTGATAACTCTCTTTACCTTTACGGGACTGTCACCCTCTATGGTTCTACTTTCCAGTAGATTCAAGTTCATAAAGCATCAAATATTGTGGTCCTACA
Organism: uncultured Bacteroidota bacterium; assembly: GCA_902593075.1. Taxonomy (GTDB): domain Bacteria; phylum Bacteroidota; class Bacteroidia; order Flavobacteriales; family Flavobacteriaceae; genus TMED96. The sequence goes on along the minus strand of CACJHA010000020.1, from coordinate 7,028 downwards.
ACCCTATTTATGCCGAAACATAAATAGTTTGGGCTAATCCACTTTCGCTCGCCACTACTAATGGAATCACAATTGTTTTCTTCTCCTCCGGGTACTTAGATGTTTCAGTTCTCCGGGTTTGCTCACCTTTCGGTGTAATAGATCTTCAATCTATTAGGTTTCCCCATTCGGAAATCTACGGGTTAAAGTGTATGTGCCACTAACCGTAGCTTATCGCAGCTTATCACGTCCTTCATCGCCTCTGAGAGCCTAGGAATTCCCCATATGCTCTTAATTAGCCTATAAATAACTATTCTCTTTAGTTTTATTTGATTTACTATTTTGCTCGCACAACCAAAATTAATTTTATAATTTGATTATACTTATGTGTTCTCATCATGTCAAAGATCGATTTTTGTTCGAAAACAAAACGTGGAGAATATCGGAGTCGAACCGATGACCTCTTGAATGCAAATCAAGTGCTCTAGCCAGCTGAGCTAATTCCCCAAAGTCAATTCCGAAAGGAGTAGACATAAAGGTTATATCAACCCTAGAATTTCCCTGTACAAAAGAGTAGTCTCGGGCAGACTCGAACTGCCGACCTCTACATTATCAGTGTAGCGCTCTAACCAGCTGAGCTACGAGACTCTACTTTTATAGATTTTAAAAAAATGACAGCGTAGTAAACTTAATTTTAAGCAATTATCCTTAGTCGTCTTTCTCTAGAAAGGAGGTGTTCCAGCCGCACCTTCCGGTACGGCTACCTTGTTACGACTTAGCCCCAGTCACTAGTTTTACCCTAGGCAGCTCCTTTCGGTCACCGACTTCAGGTACCCCCAGCTTCCATGGCTTGACGGGCGGTGTGTACAAGGCCCGGGAACGTATTCACCGCATCATGGCTGATATGCGATTACTAGCGATTCCAGCTTCACGCAGTCGAGTTGCAGACTGCGATCCGAACTGAGACCGGTTTTAAAGATTTGCTCCCTTTCGCAAGGTGGCTGCTCTCTGTACCGACCATTGTAGCACGTGTGTAGCCCAGGACGTAAGGGCCGTGATGATTTGACGTCGTCCCCACCTTCCTCTCAGTTTGCACCGGCAGTCTCGTTAGAGTTCCCAGCATAACCTGTTGGCAACTAACGACAGGGGTTGCGCTCGTTATAGGACTTAACCTGACACCTCACGGCACGAGCTGACGACAACCATGCAGCACCTTGTAGATAGTCCGAAGAAAAAGCTATCTCTAGCTTATGCAATCTACATTTAAGCCCTGGTAAGGTTCCTCGCGTATCATCGAATTAAACCACATGCTCCACCGCTTGTGCGGGCCCCCGTCAATTCCTTTGAGTTTCACTCTTGCGAGCGTACTCCCCAGGTGGGTCACTTATCACTTTCGCTTAGCCACTTAATTAACCAATGTTAATCAAACAGCTAGTGACCATCGTTTACGGCGTGGACTACCAGGGTATCTAATCCTGTTCGCTACCCACGCTTTCGTCCCTCAGTGTCAGTATATTGTTAGTAATCTGCCTTCGCAATCGGTATTCTATGTAATATCTATGCATTTCACCGCTACACTACATATTCTAACTACTTCACAATAACTCAAGTTAATCAGTATCAAAGGCAGTTCTACCGTTAAGCGGCAGGATTTCACCTCTGACTTAAATAACCACCTACGGACCCTTTAAACCCAATAATTCCGGATAACGCTTGGATCCTCCGTATTACCGCGGCTGCTGGCACGGAGTTAGCCGATCCTTATTCTTACAGTACCGTCAAGTTCCCACACGTGGAAATGTTTCTTCCTGTATAAAAGCAGTTTACAACCCATAGGGCATTCATCCTGCACGCGGCATGGCTGGATCAGAGTTTCCTCCATTGTCCAATATTCCTCACTGCTGCCTCCCGTAGGAGTCTGGTCCGTGTCTCAGTACCAGTGTGGGGGGTCCCCCTCTCAGGGCCCCTACCTATCGAAGTCTTGGTAAGCCGTTACCTTACCAACAAACTAATAAGACGCATGCCCATCTTTTACCGTCGAAACTTTCATCATTAATTCATGCGAAAAAAAGATAATATGGGGTATTAATCCAAATTTCTCTGGGCTATTCCCCTGTAAAAGGTAGGTTGCATACGCGTTACTCACCCGTGCGCCGGTCGTCAGCAGAGTGCAAGCACTCTCTGTTACCCCTCGACTTGCATGTGTTAAGCCTGCCGCTAGCGTTCATCCTGAGCCAGGATCAAACTCTTCGTTGTAGTTATAAATTGTATACAACTAAAGTAATTGAAAGGTCTCAAAATAGTTTACTATAAATGTATCATATGATACACGCTGTCATCTAAATATTTTCAAAGATCAGAGCTAAAAAATTGTTAGCGGATGCAAATATAGAATCTTTTTTCTTCCTTGCAATATAAGTATTAAAATAATTGTAAATTTTTATTAAATTTTAATGGATTTTATTTATTCAAAAAAATTCCAGACAATTCCAAATCGAATCATTGCATCTCTGTATGGATAACCTTCGGAGCTGAAAAAATTGTATCCAGTCAATGATGAATTAAAATGTTCATATTTTAAAAATAATCGAGCTTTTTTTATCTTCCCATTAACAAAAAAATCGAGTCTAGGAAAATCGCCAATTTCATATCTGTTTTGAACTAAAAAACTACCTAACAATGGGTTATATTTATTGATGAAAAATTTTGAGAAATATTGACCCGTAATTCCAAATTGTAAATACATGGCTTTTTTAAACACGAAAGAAGAATAACTTAATGAGCTTCTTAAGTTCCATTTAGGAACATTTAAAATTAAGTTTTCGGAATCACCATTGTCAGATTTTTGATATTGGATTGTGTTTGACAATTCAATATTTCTGTATCTAAAATTCGAGTCGTATCTGATTTTCAAATAATCAATTTTTTCATCTGATTGATTAACAAGAGTTAAAATTTGTCTAGGATACAAAAAAACTTCTCCTTCATCTTTATCTTCTTGCTCTATAGGGATATTAAAATTCTGACTGTAATATATATAGTTCTTTAATTTTTGAAGCGATATATTGAATTTTCCAATTTTATTAATAAATAATGTTGATGATAATAGAGTGAAGTCTTCGTTTTTTAAATTATCATTATACCAATTGTAATTTTCATACGCACTCCTATAGAGTATAAAGTTTAAATCCGGTGCCTTGTTGATTTTTTTAACACCTATTTCGAAATAATTTTTTTGCTTGAAAATTATTTTAGCTGATACCTCTGCAAGATCACTTCTATAGTCTCCAGAGATAGTTTTTTTAAATGAAGTATCAAAATTAAATCCCTTCCAATTAAATAAATAATTTCCAGAAAGAAACAGCTGTTTGTATACAATTAAATTATTTGAAGTATTATTTGGTTCTAGAAAATTTTTAAAAAAGTAATCTGTTTTATAATATTCTAATGCACCGTTTATTTTTCCAAGTTTATAATTATTATAATTTACACCTATGCTGTTTTGAATAACAGCCCAGTTAACCTGATCTTTTGCTTCTTCAGAAGCTAAAGGGCCAAAATAGTCAGACCTATTACTGTCTTCATAAATATAGAATTTAGTTTCATTTAAAAACTCATGGAAAATAGACAAACTATTTTCAGTTATTAAATTACTAGTTCCTTTAAGAAAATACTTTTGGTTGAAAAAAGATCTTTTCCCTTTTAGTTCATTGTAAGCTTTTTTTAATCGAACGTTTAAAACGGATCTTTCTTTAAATTCGGGATCTCCCAATTCAAACTGTGACAAACTTTGCTCGGTCACCCCTCCATTTTCGTTATTACCAATATTTTGAGAAACATAGTGTCCTTTAAAATTATATTTATGATTTTGAGAATTAAAATTAAAAGAATATCTGAATGCTTCGTTATTTGATCTTTGATTTACATACTTCCCTTGTGATCTCATTCCCCTGTATGCAATTGCAAAGTTAAAATCAGGGTTTACGTTTAAGGTAATTAAAGCATCAGATAACTGCCCTTGTTCCATTGTTGTCTTAAAAAAAAGTTCAGTAAAAGGTGTGGGAACATTATAATATTTAATGTCTTCTGATTTGAAATATGAAGTATGCTTTGACTTTTGTCCTATTTGCGGAATTAAATTTTCTTCAAAAAAATTATACGCCAATTTATTGAATGCATGTCCCATATTAACAAATGGTAATAATTCAAAATAATCTTTTCTGAGTAAATTATTCGTATACTCTTTTCTTATGGTTAATGACGTATCAACCGAAATACTCTTACCATAATAATCAATTATTTTATACATGCCTATGTAAACGGAATCTTTTTGTTTTAATTTTCGTTTTTGAACTATAAACTTTTTCGATTTTAATTTTTCGTCAAACTCATTTTCAATAGTATTTGAAGTTGTATTAAGTTTCTTCAAATCTAAAGTTTCTGAGCTTTTTTCAGTATTTTGAACTGATTCTTGAAATGCGTGAAGATTGATGGTTTGTAATAAAAAAATTATAATAAAATTATAGATAATGTAATTACAAATTTTCATACTACGAAGTTATAATTAAATTTGGATTCATTACATGAAATTACTACCAACGCAGTATTCAAATAAAATAGAAGCTGGAACCGATGAAGCAGGTAGAGGTTGTCTTGCAGGACCTGTATCAGCTGCAGCAGTAATTTTCTCTGAGAATTATTCTAATCCCAATTTAAATGATTCAAAAAAACTATCTGAGAAAAAAAGAAATGAACTTAGAAAAGTAATTGAGAAAGAGGCTTTAGCATTTTCTGTCGTTCATGTTGACAACCATGAAATAGATAAAGTAAATATATTAAATGCATCTATTTTAGCAATGCACAAAGCAATCAAAAAGCTTAAAATTATTCCAGGATTTATTTTAGTTGATGGTAATCGATTTTCTAAATATGAAAATTTAAAGCATAAATGTATAATTTCTGGAGACTCCAAGTTTCAAAATATAGCTGCAGCATCTATTTTAGCAAAGACTTACAGAGACGAACTGATGATCAAACTAGATAAAAAGTACCCTCAATATAATTGGAAAAAGAACAAAGGATACCCAACTAAATTCCATAAAAACTCTATAATATCTAACGGTCCATCAATTTATCATAGAAAGTCATTCAGACTATTTGATATTCAAACAGAATTAAAGTTTTGAATTATTAAATTAGCTCTAAATTTGAATTAATGAGAGATTTTTATTCAGGAAAAATTTGTGTATTATTCGTCTCAATAATTATCCTTTTATTATCATGCAAAAAATCAGCTTCAACAAATGAAGACTTAGTTTCTTTAATTCCGCAAAACTCAGATATTATTGTAAGAGTTAATGATATCAATTCTTTAATAAATAAATTTCAAAATGATGAGCTTTTAAAAAATTTATATTTCACGAAAGATGTAAGCCAAAAAGTTAAAAATTTAATTAATGATAGTTTGAACAACCAGATAATTGCTTTCTCTAATTTCGGCAAAAAAGAAAAAGCGATTACAGTTATTCATAAAAGAACTAAGGACAGTAGTTACTTAAAATATGAAAAAATTATATACAGTGGAGAAACAATTTTTAAATTCAAAAAAGCTAATATGGAATTTTATAAAACATTCATTCAAAATAACACAATTGTTGGTAATTCAAGGATTGTAATTGAAAATTGTATTAGAAATTACCAACAACAAAAGAAAGGAATAAATGATGACAATTTTAAGGAAATATTCCGTACAGCAGACCAGGAAAAAGGAATAAATTTATTTTTAAAAGGAGAACCAAAACTGGAAGGTAAATCAATTTTCAAAAATTTACCTCTTTTTCCTAAAATTTTGGAAAGTTGGTCAAGCTTAGATGTAGATATTGAAAATGAGATAATAGAAATTGATGGCGCTTTTAAAATACGCGATTCTCTTGGGGAAGTTTCTGGATTATTAAAAAATATTAAACCTTTAGAGTTTTTAGTTAGCAAATCTATTCCGAATACCTACGAGTCTTTATTGATATTTAACATAGATGATCTTAATAAATTTGAAATTAACTTTAAAAAGTTAGTTGAATATAAAAATTATTCGATCAAAAAGTTGGATTTAAGTTTTCTAGAATTTGTTAATCAAATTGCCTTAGTCAAAAATAGCAACGAAAATCAAATAATTTTTCACACTTTAAATCAAGATTTTTCTAATAAAATGATAATTGATGAAACCAAAGAATTTAGTTATCGGAATGTAAAATTTTTTAAATTATCAAAAACCCCATCTCAATTAAAATTATTGACCAGTATTATAGCAGATGAAACCGATGTTAAATGGATATCATACTTGGATGAATTTATTTTTTTGTCTGAAACTCAAAATGGAATTAAAAGTTTAATCGCTTCATATAAAGACGGACAGGTTGCTGAAAAGACAGGATTAAATTCATTTTATGAAAAATCTTTGTCAAACAGATTTAACACTTTATGGATTTCTAAAACTGATAACTTAATTACAACCTCCGAAAGCTCAAATATTTTAAAAGATATTGATACGAAAAAATTTCCTCTTTTAGGATTCCAAACAAAAGTTGATGAAAATTTTGTGATAATTAATTTTCGTCTTCAAAAATTTAATGAAAATGAGAGATCAAATGATTTAAAAAGGAAATTTATTGTAAACCTTGAAAACGAAACTCTTACTAGTCCTCAGTGGATTAAAAATCACAGGACAAAAGAGAAAGATATTTTAGTTCAGGATTATAAAAATAAAATTTATCTCTTCTCTAACCAGGGAAAACTTTATTGGAAAAAAAATATAGATGGGAATATAATTGGAAAAGTAAAACAAGTAGACTTATTTAAAAATGGGAGACTTCAAATTGCATTTAGAACTAGTAATAGATTATACATATTAGACAGAAATGGTAAAAATGTAAAACCTTTTCCAATTAAGATTCCAAACTCAAAAAATTTAACTCCTTTATCAGTTTTTGATTATGATAAAAATAGAAATTATCGGTTTTTATTAACTCGAGATAACAATATTTTAATGTATG
>CACJHA010000019.1 GCA_902593075.1 uncultured Bacteroidota bacterium | reverse complement strand
ACCAAATATAATTTTTAAATAGTTATATTCATAGACCAAATCATTAAATGGAAGTTAAAGACCTTGATAACAACAAATTTTTAAGACAATTTGAGCTGACGCTTGAAAATTCAATGGCTAGAATAGAATATGCTGAGCAAGAAAGGAAAATATTTTTAACTAAACTTATTGTTCCAAAAGAAATTGATTCCTTAGATTTTAAAAATAAATTCATCTCTTTGGTTTTAGATTATGTTTCTGAAAAAAACATGAAAGTTGTCCCAACAAGTCCTGATATTGCAGGTTTTTTAAGAAAAAACAAATCCTATAAACATTTATTACCTGTAGGAATAAAACTTTAGTCTATTCTGGCATAACCATCATTGTCAATTCCAGATAAATATTTTTTTTGTATAGAATTTACCAATAAAGGATCCCAAAATTGTCTAACCTTAATATAATTTGATGTGAATCCATGGATGTAACCTTTCTTATTTTCAGATTCCCATAAAATGTTATGAGGTTTATTAATGTTATCTTTATAGAAAGTACTTTTCTTTTTAAGTGACAAATCTCTAAGAACTTGGCTTCTTGTAATTTTATCTTTTTCAGATACTTTATTGATTATATCAAATGAGAATGTGTGTTCTCGGTCGGAATATTTGAATACATGAAAATAGGATACGTCTAAATTATTTAAGAAGTTGTAAGTATCCAGGAATTTATCGTAAGTTTCAGTTGGGAAACCAACAATTACATCTACACCTATACTGGCATTCGGCATTACTTTTTTTATCTTAGAAATCAGGTTCAAATAGAAAGTTGAATTATAACGTCTTTTCATATCTCTTAAAACTTGATCACTCCCACTTTGTAATGGAATATGAAAATGTGGTAGAAATTTTTTGCTGTGAAACACAAATTCTATTATTTCATCAGACAATAAATTAGGTTCAATAGAAGAAATCCTATACCTTTTAACACCAGCAATATTTTCCAATTCATTTAAAAGATCGATTAGTCCATTGTTTTTCTCCTTCAATTTTCCGTTTAGATTACCAAAATCACCTAAGTTTATTCCTGTAAGTACTATTTCCTTAAATCCCTTTGAAACAATTTTTTTTACGTTTTTGACGACATTTTCAATACTATCACTTCTAGATTGACCCCTTGCAAGTGGAATTGTACAATAAGTGCATTTGTAATCGCAACCATCTTGAATTTTCAAAAATGAACGTGTTCTTGAAGAATTAGTATCAGAAAAACTAGAATTAAATTTTTTAAAAGATTCAATTGAACAGGAATACGTTTTGGAAATGTTTTTTTCATTTCTATTATTGATAAAAAGATCTAGATTAAACTTTTCTGAAGCTCCTAGAACCAAGTCAACTCCTTCAATTTTTGATATTTCACTTGTTTTTAATTGTGCATAGCAACCTATAACAGCTATGAAAGCATTTTTATTTAATTTATTTGCCTTGCTAACCAAATTTTTAAACTTCTTATCTGCATTTTCGGTGACAGAACACGTGTTGAAAACATATATATCTGCTATCTCATTTGGATCAACCCTCTGGTATGCATCTAATCTAAATTTCTTTGCAATCTGCTCTGTTTCAGTGAAATTTAGTTTACACCCAAGAGTTTTAAATGCAATTTTTGTTAAAGATTTGGTCTTGACAAGATTCAAAACTAATTTAATTAAAAGTCAAATAATAGAAATCTACTCACCCTTAGATTGGCTTTGGTTTTTACCATATTTGGTTTTAAACTTATCAATCCTTCCAGCAGTATCAACAAGATTTGATTTTCCTGTGTAATAAGGATGGGATGTTCTTGAAATCTCAAGCTTTACTAATGGATACTCTACGCCGTCAACTTTTATCTTTTCTTTTGAAGAAGCTGTAGATTTTGTAATAAATACATCATTATTGGACATATCTTTAAAAGCAACTAATCTATAATTTTCGGGATGAATATCCTTTTTCATTCTTTGTTTATTAAAAAATTCAGACAAATGTAATTGTTTTTTCTAAATTTATACAACAAAAATTTAATACATGTTTGCTAAAACAAAGAAATCTGTTAGAGATTTTATATTGCATTATGGGAATATTCTGGGATTGGTATCAATTATGTTCGCATTGATGATATTTTTCCTTGATCTTCATTATGCACAAGAAAACAGCGTAAGCCTAGTTAACTATGGGATTTCAATCGTAGTTTTAATTATAGCTCTTTTAGACTTCAAAAAAACCAGTAATGGACTTTTATCCCTTGGTGATTCAATCAAAATGGGTTTGGGTGTTTTTTTGATTAGTGCTCTATATGTTTCTATATATACTTTTATACTTATAAATTTTTTAGATCCAGAAACACTAACTAAATCCCTTGAGGTTACTGAAATGAAAATTTTAGAACAAAACCCAGAAATTTCTGAAGATCAACTTGATCAAATTCTTTCTTTTCAAGAAAAATTTTCTACTCCATTTGTTATAGTTACTGTCCTTATTATTTTTTCATTAATTAGTGGGTTTTTCTCCTCACTGATATTAGGCCTAATTTTTAAAAAATCATTTAGAGGGAAGGGCATTGGAAATGAAGATCTTCAAAAGGAGTAATTTTTAAATTAAATGCTTGTTCTTTTTATTCCTCATACTTTACACGTTATTCGTAACTTTGAATAAATCATTTATATAATGAATCTTAGCATACTTATTCCTGCTTTTAATGAAAGTGAATCCTTAAATGAGCTGCATCAATGGATATCAAATGTTATAAAAAAAATGAATATTGTTTATGAAATCATAATTATAGATGACGGTAGCAATGACGATTCTTGGTCAGTAATTAAAAGAATTACAAAAAAAGACAATCAAACTAGTGCAATTAGGTTTTCTAGAAATTTTGGAAAATCTCAAGCGTTACATGCTGGTTTTAGTTTATCAAAAGGTGAAGTGATAATTACATTAGATGCTGATTTACAAGATAGTCCTGATGAAATTTCCAATCTTTACAATAGAATTATTACTGAAAATTTAGATATAATATCAGGATGGAAAAAAAGAAGATATGACTCCTTAATTTTTAAAAATATTCCCTCAAAAATATTCAACTTTGCTGCAAGAAAAGCGTCTGGAATAAATTTAAATGACTTCAATTCAGGCTTAAAAGCATATAAAAAAGAGGTTGTAAAATCAATAGAATTATATGGCGAAATGCATAGATATATACCTTTGCTTGCAGCTAATAAAGGCTTTACCAAAATAGGTGAGCAAATTGTAAAACATCAAAAAAGAAAATTTGGATATTCAAAATTTGGTTTTAGCAGATTTATTAATGGTTTATTAGATTTAATAACCTTGATTTTTTTAAAAAAATTTGGAAGGAGACCGATGCATTTTTTTGGATTGTGGGGAATAATACTAGTTTTTATTGGACTAGTTTTTTCAGCATATATAGGTTTTGATAAATTGTTTTTTAATAAGGATAGTAGAATGATTGCCCAAAGACCAGAATTTTACATTGCTTTAGCCACAATGATTCTAGGAGGGCAACTTTTTGTGGCGGGTTTTCTCGGAGAACTAATAAATGGTAGACACAAAAATAACAATCAATATTCCATATCCGAGTCAATTAACGTAGATGAAAATAGCAGATAAAGTAAGTATTTGGAAAAATAAACCATTCGATAAGGAAACTATCAATAAGATAATTGAACTTGAAAAGAATGAAGATGAGTTGATTGAGAGGTTTCATTCTGATCTTGAATTTGGTACTGGCGGCATTAGGGGACTTATGGGAGTAGGAAGTAACAGAATAAACAAATATACTATATCAAAGTTCACACAAGGAATTGCAGATTGTCTGAATAAAAATTCTGGAAAAAAAAACAAAAAGGTAATTATCGCATATGACAATCGTAGAAATAGTAAGTTTTTTTCAGGTGAAGTTGCAAAAGTTTTTTCTGCAAATAATTTTAATGTTCTAATCTTTAATGATATTAGACCAACCCCCCTTCTCTCTTTTTCAATCAGGCATTTCAATGCTGATGGTGGAATCATGATTACCGCTTCTCACAACCCACCAATGTACAATGGATATAAGGTTTATAATAGTTTTGGTGGTCAAATTGTTCCTCCCGATGACAAAAAGATTTCGGAGTCAATTAAAAACATAAAATTTAATGAAATAAAATGGGATAATAAAAAACGTCGAGTAAAGATAATAGATGACAAATTAGATAAAATTTATTTCCAAAAAATTATTTCAAATAGTGTTTTAGATAAAAATAATAGACGAAATTTAAAAATAGTTTATTCTTCACTACACGGAACAGGGATAAAAAGTATTCCCCCATTATTAAATGAAGCTGGTTATAAGGACATTAATTTAGTCGAAAATCAGTGCTTTATTGATGAAAATTTTTCAAATACAAATTCATCTAACCCCGAAGATAAAAGTGCCTTTGAAGAGACAATAATTTTAGCTGACAAAATAAATGGAGAAATTATCATTACAACTGATCCCGATGCAGACAGACTTGGAGTGGGAGTCAGAGATTTTAATAAAAATTGGGTCTTGTTAAATGGTAATCAGTTAATGGTTTTATTGTTTTCATTTTTAATAGAAAGAAAGAAATTCAAAAATGAAGATTTTTTCGTCTCAACCACATTAGTTTCATCACCACTGTTTGAAAAAATAGCTGAAAAAAATAAAATTGAATGTAAAGTATGTCATACAGGATTTAAATGGATCGCTGACATTATTGAAAAAGAAAAGAAAAAGAAGTTTTTATGTGGTGGTGAAGAAAGTTTTGGTTTTTTATATGGAAATGAGGTTAGAGACAAGGATGCAGCAGTTACAAGTCTCCTTTTTTGTGATATGTTTTCTTTTTTAAAATCAAAAGGGGAAACGGTTGTTAATTACCTTATTAAGATTTACAAGGACTATGGATTTTACTATGATAAACTTCATACCATAACTAAAAAAGGGTCAAAGGGGGCTGCCGAAATTAAAAAACAAATTGAATTTTTAAGACTAAATCCTCCCAAAAAAATCGCTGGTATTAATATCTCTAAAATTGATGATTATAAAACAGGTTTGTCGTATTTTATAAATGGAAAAACAGAAAAATTAGATTTACCGAATACTAATCTAATTATTTATTATCTAGAAGATAATTCAAGAATCTCGGTAAGACCAAGTGGAACAGAGCCTAAAATAAAGTTTTACGTTAATTTATATTTTAAATTTAACGAGACGTTCGATTTAAATAAGGATTCTATTAAGTTGGAAAAAAAAGTTAAACAAATAATAAAACATTTTAATTAGATGAAATACTTTAAAGAAATTTTAAAATATGCGATTCCCTATAAATCATATATTTTTCTAAATGTTTTCTTTAATATACTTTATGCTTTTTTTAGTGCCTTATCATTTGTTTCTATGATACCAATGCTAAATATTCTTTTTGGAACAACACCAAAGATTACGAAAAAGCCAGTTTACGAGGGATTTTCTTCTATAGAAAATTACTTAACAAATAAAATAAATTATGAACTAAGTATTGTATTAGATAAAAACCCTTTAGATGCACTTGTTATTTCCATATTTTTGATTCTTAGCTTATTTTTCCTAAAAAATTTATTCAACTATCTTGCTCTTTTCTTTATAACCTTCTTAAGAAATGGAATTTTAAAAGATTTAAGAAATGATCTTTATTCAAAGATTTTAGAACTACCAATAGGGTACTTTAAAAAAAGAAAAAAAGGAGATACAATAACAAAACTATCTGCAGACGTTATTGAAATTCAGACTTCTTTTTTATCTATCTTAGAAGTATTAGTTAGAGAGCCTTTAACAATCATTTTTACATTGATAATGATGATTAAAGTCAATATTAATCTAACTTTATTTGCTCTAGCTTTTATTCCAGCATCAGGGTTATTAATTTCCATCATTGGAAAATCTTTAAAAAAACAGTCAGACCGAGTTCAGAAAGAACAGGGAGAGTTTCTTTCAATTGTAGAAGAAACTTTAAGTGGTTTAAATATTATAAAGGCATTTTTTGCAGAAAAACAATTTTTTAATAAATTCTCGATTTCTACAGACAGATTTTTTTATTTCAATAATAATTTGATAAACAGGCAAAACTTAGCTTCTCCTTTGAGTGAATTTTTGGGCATAATTGTTATTGGTTGTCTATTATGGTATGGTGGTAAACTAGTATTAATTGAAAATACATTACAAGCATCTGTTTTTATGTCTTTTATGCTTTTAGCCTATAATATACTTACCCCAGCTAAAGCAATAAGTAAAGCGTCTTATGCAATTAGTAAAGGTAATTCTGCTGCTGAAAGAATCCTTAGTCTAATGAATGCTTTTAATTATATTTCTAATAAAAAATCCAACATTGAATTGGATCAATTTCAAAACGAAATACATTTTAAAAATATTTCATTTTCGTTCGGTGAAAAAAAGGTTATCAACAAAATTAACCTAAAAATAAAAAAAGGAAATAAAGTTGCTATTGTTGGTGAGTCAGGAAGTGGTAAAACCACTTTAATAAATTTATTAAATAGATTTTACGATGTTGAAAGTGGTGAAATACTAATTGATGGAATAAATATAAAAAAAATAAGTAAGCGGTCTTTACGTAACTCTATAGGGCTTGTCACCCAAGAACCGATATTATTCAATGACACAGTAAATAACAATATCAGTTTGGGAAAAGAAGAACACAATTTTGATGAAATAAAATCTGCAGCTAAAACTTCAAATGCCCATAAGTTCATTGTAAAGCTAAAAGAAAAATATAACACTAATATTGGTGATGGTGGAGGAAAACTTTCAGGTGGACAAAAGCAAAGAATTTCAATTGCTAGAGCTGTTCTTAAAGACCCTCAAATTTTATTAATGGATGAGGCTACCTCTTCTCTAGATTCAGTCTCTGAAAAAATAGTAAAAGATGCTATTGAAAAATTATCCAAAAATAGAACTACTATAATTGTTGCACATAGGCTAAATACAATTCAAAAAGCAGATTTGATAGTTGTTATGGAAAATGGTGCAATAATCCAAACTGGTACGCATAAAAAGTTATTATCAATTAAAGGGAAATATAAACAACTTGTGGAAATGCAAACATTTAATAAATAAATGTGAATAACCGTAAGAGAAAAAAATATATTTAGTTCTTTTCATGAGCTAAAATAAATTAGATAAAATGTATTTTTGGTTGTAAATAAAATTGAATGATTGAATTTTTCGGTAATAAGAAAAAAAAGGTATATGTGGTTCAATCAACTTCAAAACTCCAAACTTTTGATTTAGATAAACTTTACTGGTTATTTAATAACGAACCTAAAATTGAAGTATCTCAAATTAAAGGGAATTTTTACGGCCCAAGATCTTCGATGGTGTCACCTTGGAGCACAAATGCTGTTGAAATTTCCAGAATAATGGGAATTAAAAAAATTTTGAGAATTGAAGAGTTTTTTAGTTTTCAGAATAATAAGGCTTTTGATCCAATGTTATTTACAGAATACGCAAAACTCGATCAAAATATTTTTGAAAATAATATAGCTCCAGAAAAAATAAAAGAAATTAATGATATTGATCTTTTTAATAATGAAGAAGGACTTGCATTAAGTCTAGAAGAAATAAAATATTTAGAAAGACTTTCTAATAAAATGAAAAGGAAATTAACTGATTCTGAAGTTTTTGGTTTTTCGCAGGTCAATTCTGAACACTGTAGACACAAAATATTCAATGGGCAATTTTTGATAAATAATAAGGCCAAAGACTTGAGTTTATTTGAAATGATAAAGAAAACATCTAGAATAAATCCTAATTCAATTATTTCGGCATATAAAGATAATGTCGCATTTATAAAAGGACCTAGTATAGAACAATTTGCCCCTTTAAAAGGAAACGTACCAAGCGAATATGTAAAAAAGAAATTTAAATCAGTAATTTCTATAAAAGCCGAAACACACAATTTTCCAACAACTGTCGAAGCATTTAATGGTTCTGCAACTGGAAGTGGAGGTGAAATCAGAGATAGATTAGCTGGGGGAAGAGGTTCCTTACCTCTTTCTGGTAGTGCGGTATATATGACCTCTTATACTGGATTACAACATAAAGATTTATTTAATTCAATATTTAAAAGAAAATGGCTTTATCAGTCTCCAAGGGATATTTTAACTAAAGCTTCAAATGGTGCTTCTGATTTTGGTAACAAATTTGGCCAACCATTAATTAACGGGTCTATTTTAACCTTTGAACATAAAGAGAATAAAACTTTTTATGGATATGACAAAGTAATAATGCTTGCCGGAGGGGTTGGTTTTGCTAAAGCTGATCAGTCAAAAAAATTTAAACCTAAAAAAGGTGATAAAGTTGTAATTATTGGTGGTGACAATTATCGGATAGGTATGGGTGGAGCTGCAGTATCTTCATCAGATACTGGAAAATTTAGAACTCAAATTGAACTAAATGCAGTTCAGAGATCCAATCCGGAAATGCAAAAAAGAGTTTCCAATGCAATTAGGTCAATGGTTGAGAGTTCATATAACCCAATAGTTTCTATTCATGATCATGGTGCTGGAGGACATCTTAATTGTTTATCCGAACTCCTTGAAGAATGTGGGGGTAAAATAAATATTGATAATTTACCAATCGGAGACTCAACACTGTCTTACAAGGAGATTATTGGAAATGAATCTCAAGAGAGAATGGGTCTAATAATTTCCTCAAAAGATATAGAATTTGCTTCCAAAATAGCGAGAAGAGAAAGAGCTCCTTTTTATATCGTAGGAGAGGTTACTGGAGACAACAATTTTTCTTTTTTTTCAAAAAAAAATAATGATATTCCTTTAGATATGAAGTTAGGAGACTTAATTGGTAATTCTCCACAAACAATAATTAAAGACCAAACAAGTAAAGCTTCTTTTAAACAGATAATGTATGATAAAAATAAAATTAAAAAAAACATTGAAAAAATATTCCAACTTGAATCAGTAGGTTCTAAAGATTGGCTGACAAATAAAGTTGATAGGTGTGTTACAGGAAAAGTTGCTCAGCAGCAATGTATCGGTGAACTTCAATTACCATTAAGCAATTGCGGAGTAATGGCATTGGACTATAATGGGAAAAATGGAGTTGCTACTTCAGTTGGTCATTCCCCACTCGCTGGATTAATTGATCCTAAAATTGGAAGTGTTAATTCAATTGCTAAATCACTTACAAACATAATTTGGGCACCTCTAGAAAAAGGATTAGAAAGTGTGTCTTTGTCAGCCAATTGGATGTGGCCTTGTAAAAATAAAGGCGAAGACGATAGACTTTACAAAGCAGTTGAAGCATGCTCAACTTTTGCAATTAATTTAGGAATTAATATACCTACTGGAAAAGATTCATTATCGATGACTCAAAAATATGATGAAAGGGATGTTTTGTGCCCAGGTACTGTTATTATTTCAGCAGCAGGAAACTGTTCTGATATTAATAATATTATATCTCCTGTTTTAAATAAAAACGGAGGTGATATATATTATATTGATATGTCTAATGATAGCTTTTATTTAGGAGGGTCTGCATTTGCTCAAATTCATAAATCTATAGGTGAAAACGCGCCAACAATAAAAGATGATTTATATTTCAAGAAAGCTTTTAATATAATTCAAAAACTAATTAATGATAAAAAAATATCTTCAGGGCACGATATTGGTTCAGGAGGATTAATAACTACACTCATGGAAATGTGTTTCCCTACCTTAAATATTGGGATGGATTTAGACTTAGATTATTTAGAAGAGAAAGACACGTCAAAACTACTATTTTCAGAAAAAATAGGATTGGTTATTCAATCAAAATTTGACATTGGATCGATATTAAAAAAAGAAAACATCAACTGTATAATGATAGGTAGAGTAGTCAAAAAACCTATTTTAAAAGTAAAAAATCACTCTCAATTATTGGAACTTAAAATATCTAATTACAGAAAAAAATGGATGGAAATTTCTTCCAAAATGGAGATATTTCAAACGAAAAAAGAGTTTGCCAAAGTAAGGGCAGAAAATGTTGTTAAACAACCACTAAAATTTAAATTCCCTCCAAAATTTAGTGGTATTTACCCAAAGAAAAAAAAATACACCATTAATGCTGCAGTTTTAAGGGAAAAAGGTAGTAATTCTGAGAGAGAGATGGCATATATTATGGACATGTGTGGTTTTAAAGTTAGAGATGTTCATATGACAGATATAATTGAAGGTAGAGAAAATTTACATGATCTTAATTTGCTCGTTGCTGTTGGTGGGTTTTCAAATTCTGATGTGTTAGGTTCATCCAAAGGATGGGCAGGTGCATTTAAATATAATTCGAATGCTAGAAAGATTATATTTGATTTCTTTAATCGCGATGACACCCTGACTTTAGGAGTATGTAACGGTTGTCAACTATTTATTGAGTTGGGGATGATAAACCCCAACGACAAAAAAAAGCCTAAAATGGAATTTAATAATTCAGATAAATTTGAATGTATATTTTCACCAGTTGAAATAAAAGAAAGTAGCTCTATAATGATGAAAAGTCTTGAAGGATCAATCCTTGGTATCTGGTCTGCACATGGAGAGGGAAAATTTTCTTTTCCGTATAAAGAGGAAAAATATCAAATTTCAGGGAAATATTATTATGAAAAATACCCTTCAAATCCTAATGGTTCAGATTTTAATACAGCGATGCTATGCAGTAAAGATGGCAGGCACTTAGTAATGATGCCTCATCTAGAGAGATCCACATTTCCATGGAACTGGGGACATTATCCACAAAATAGAAAAAATGATACAGTAAGTCCTTGGGTAATTGCATTTGAAAATGCTTATAATTGGTTAATCAACACTAAATAAATTTAATTTAAAAATTTATATTTTTAAATTGTATTGTGAAAAAACCAAAACGACTCTTTGATTTTTTAGAGCATCAGCTAGAAAATCCACTTGATAAATCAATTAATACCAAATATAATGGCGAATGGGAGTCCTTGAGTACTAACGATTTTTATGAAAAGGTTCAAATAATTTCCAGAAAATTAATTGAGATTGGTGTAAAAAAGGGAGATAAAATAGCTTTAATTTCAACTCAAAACAGAACTGAATGGTGTATAGTTGACAACTCAGTTTTACAAATCGGAGCAGTAACAGTACCAATATACCCAACGATTTCGAGAAATGAATTTAAATATGTTTTAAACCATTCTGAAAGTAAAATATGCTTTGTTTCTGATAAAGATATATTTGATAAGGTTAATCAAATAAAGAACAAAACCAGATTGGAAAAAATTTATTCATTCGAAGAATTTGAAAATTGTTCAAATTGGAATTTATTATTTGAAAATGATAACAAATCTATAGAAAGTGAAGTGAATTTGAGAATGAAGAATGTTTTACCTGATGATTTAGCTACTATAATATATACATCTGGGACTACAGGTATACCTAAAGGAGTAATGCTTACCCATAAAAACATAGTTTCAAATATATTATCAGCATCTAAAAGATTACCTCCTATGGAAAACAAAAATAAGGCGCTTAGTTTTTTACCATTGTGTCATATTTTTGAAAGAATAATTATTTATATGTATTATTACAGTAGAGTTGAAATTTATTTTGCAGAATCTTTAGAAACTATTTCAGAAAATCTAAGTGAAGTAAAACCGTTCTATATGACTGCTGTTCCTCGACTGATTGAAAAAATATTTGATAAAATAGAGGGCAAAGCTGAGGAATTCAAAGGAATTAAAAAATTTTTATATAAGTGGTCTATCTCAATTGCTGATAGATATAGTATTGAAAAACAAAAAGGAATTTTTTACAACTTTCAACTTAGAATAGCCAGATTTATAGTTTTCTCAAAATGGAAAAGTGCACTAGGAGGAAAACTTGAATTAATTTGTTCTGGAAGTGCACCTCTTCAACCACGACTTGCAAAAATTTTCACAGCTGCAGGAATCCAAATCATGGAAGGTTATGGACTTACTGAATCATCACCAGTAATATCTATTAGTGAATCTAAAAAAGGTGGAACAAAATTCGGGTACGTGGGAAAAATCATTGAGGGTATAGAAGTAAAAATTGCAAAAGATGGAGAAATTTTATGTAAAGGACCTAATGTTATGAAAGGATACTTCAAGGATTCAAAGTTAACATCAAAAACAATCAAAAATGGTTTCCTTTATACAGGTGACATAGGAGAAATAGATAAAGAAGGGTTCTTAAAAATAACAGATAGAAAAAAACAACTTTTTAAAACATCGGGGGGGAAATACATAGCTCCTCAAGTAATTGAAAATAAAATGAAAGGATCACCATTTATAGAACAAATAATGGTTATTGGTGAAGGTGAAAAAATGCCAAGTGCACTAATCCAACCTGATTTCGAATATACTAAAAATTGGTTATTAAAAAATAAAACTAACTTTTTAGATGATTTTATTAGTATTTGTAAAAACAAAGACTTGTTAGTTAAAATTGGTGCAGAGATTAACAAAATCAATGAAGAATTCGGTGATTGGGAAAGAATTAAAAAGTTTGAACTCACTCCTGAGATATGGTCAATTGAAAATGGTCTTTTAACTCCTACTATGAAACTTAAGAGAAAATCAATTATGAAAAAATTCGTTCATTTAAGAGAAAGAATTTATAATTAAATTTTTGGTTTTTTTTAAAATAAATTATTCAAGAATAATATTCTTGCATAATATTTTTTATTATATTTAATAAAAAATTTTTGAGAAAAGAAACTATAGAATTCGCATTAAGAACGACATGGCAACAAATAACAAACATGTATAATGAGAAGGCTTTAAAATATGGTGGAACAATGACAATGGCTTTTACGCTCTTAAGTATTGACGCAGAAGGAACTCCATCCACGACTTTAGGACCCAAAATGGGTATGGAGAGTACAAGTTTGTCAAGATTACTAAATACAATGGAGGAAAGAGAACTTATATTAAGAAAACCAAATCCTGAAGATGGCAGAGGTGTACTTATTTTTTTGACTAAAAAAGGGAAACAAAAAAGAGACCTTTCAAAAAAAATTGTTTTAGAATTTAATAATGGTCTAGAAAAAAAAATTGATAAGAAAAAAATAGAAAATTTTTATGAAGTTATTACAGCCATAAAGAACCAAATTGAAGAAGAACAAGCTTTAAATTATTTTTAATAATTATGAAAACAATGTCCAGAAAATCAATCAAAGGATCGGAATTTATTGTTAAAGAATTAATTTCTGAAACAATTTTTACACCCGAAGATTTTAGTGAAGAACAAATATTAATGAAAGATTCTGTTAAAGAATTTGTTGACAGAGAAATAATTGCAGAAAGATCGAGATTTGAAAACAAAGATTACGAATATACCAAAGAGGTAATGCAAAAAGCTGGCGAATTAGGTTTTTTGAGTGTTGGTGTACCTGAAGAATATGGTGGAATGGGCATGCCTTTTACTTCTTCAATGCTTGTTTGTGAATATATATCTGGTGCTAATGGGTCATTTTCAACAGCATTTGGAGCCCACACTGGCATTGGCACAATGCCAATAGTTTTATATGGAAATGATGAACAAAAATCAAAGTACGTTCCAAAGTTAGCTTCTGGGGAGTGGTTTGGTTCTTACTGTTTAACAGAACCTGGCGCTGGTTCCGATGCTAATTCTGGAAAAACAGCAGCTAAATTATCAGACGATAAAAAATATTATTTGATTACTGGGCAAAAGATATGGATATCCAATGCTGGTTTTGCTAATCTTTTTATAGTTTTTGCTAGAATAGCAGACGATAAAAATATTACTGCTTTTATTGTTCCAGTTGATTTAAATAATGGTATTACTTTAGGCGAAGAGGAAGAAAAGTTAGGCATAAGAGCGTCTTCAACTAGACAAGTCTTTTTTAATGAGACCAAAATTCCAATTGAAAATATTCTTGGGGAAAGAGGAGGAGGATTTAAAATAGCAATTAATTCCTTGAATGTGGGGAGAATTAAACTTGCTGCAGCTACAATTGAAGGACAAAGACATGTAACAACGCTGGCAGTTCAGTATGCAAATCAAAGGGTACAATTTAAATCACCAATTTCAAGCTTTGGAGCTATACAAAGTAAAATTGCTAATATGGCAACTTATTGCTTTGCTACAGAATCCGCTGCTTACAGAGCTGCAAGTGATATTGAAAATAAAATTCATGAACTTAAAAGTAGTGGAAGTTCTTCTCAACAGTCAGAATTAAAAGCCTTTGAAGATTTTGCTGTAGAATGTTCTATATTAAAAGTGGCGGGCTCGGATAATGGTCAAAATTGTGCAAATCACGGCATCCAAATTTTTGGTGGAATGGGCTATTCTTGCGATTCACCAATGGAAATGGCATGGAGAGATTCTAGGATCGCGCAAATTTATGAAGGTACGAATGAAATAAATAAGATGCTTTCTATAGCAATGATTTTAAAAAAGGCCTCAAAGGGTGAAATAGATTTAATTACAAAATCTACTGAAATTTTAAATCAAATAAAAAAGAATATAAATGTTTATAAGTTTAAATCATCTCAAGAAAATAGTTTAGAGGAAGAGAAACATTTAATTAAGAATTTAAAAAAAGCTTTTCTAATCTTAATAAATATAAGTTTTCAAAAATATGGTACAAAACTTGAATATCAGCAACAAATCCTGATGAATATGGCAGATATACTAATTGATATTTATCTAGCTGAATCGGTTTTTTTAAGGGTTTCTAAAAACTTAAAGGGAATGGATAATGAAAAATTGATAGTTCAAAAAAGTTTAGTCAAACTCTATACATATGAATCTATTCAAAGAGCTATTAATTCATTTAAAGAAGTAGCAATAAATGTCACAAAAATTAATGAACAGCAAAATATGATAGAATTAGTTAATAATCTTCTATCATATAAAAATAACCCCGATGTTGTTGAATTGAGAAGAACTATCGCAAAGAATGTAATACAAAATAATAAATATCCGTTTTAAACTTATTTAAAAGTAATTATCAGTTTGTAATCTATTATATTGACCCCTTCTGTTTCTTCTATAAATACTGAAATCAAAGGTCACAAAAAGTTCAAAAATACTTGGAGAAAAAACTGCACCAGGAGACTGAAAAGGGAAATTATATAAAATTCCAAAATCAAAATTTTCAACTGCTAAACCAATTGATACTCCAACATTATTTAGAGCAAAGGTGTTTAAAGAAGATGCTTGCTGACTAAGACCAAGAGAAAACTCTCCTAATTGAAAATCTTGAGATAAATAAATTAAGACAGAATCACCAAATTTTGTAAATGAACCGTAAGCAAATAGATAAGAATATCTAGGTAGATATCTTCTTTCATATGGGTTTATATTGAATTCATATGCACCTTGAACAGATATTTTGATTGGTTTTTCAAAAGGTACTTCTTTATTAAATGAAGTGTTTGGTTTATTCAAATGCTTTAAAGTTAATCCAGCCATAAATTTTTCAGAGTGCAGCATAAAAGATGCACCTAAGTCAAGATAATTAACATTACTTATCACTGGTGCTAATCTGTCAATAGATTCTGTATTTATAAATCCTGTTGTTGTATTTAGTTGGTCTTCAAATATTAAGTTACCAGGATTTACAGCAGAACTTCCAAAACCTAAAGAAACAGCAGGTAAAAAGAAAAGATCATTGTCAAATTGTAATTTATAAACATAAGATATATTAGCAAGATTAATTGTTAATCCAGTATTTTGAATTTTGAACGAATTTATATCCAAGCCAAGACTAAAATCTAGATTATCAAATGAAATTGCTCCAAAAACATATTTGTTATCCATTTTATCAAACTCATTTAATTTCATTTGGTTGTAAAGAACACCAACTTTGTTTAAGCTGTTAAAACCAAAGTAACTCGGGTTTGTTTTTTGCATAAACTTAGAATGATTGACAATATAATCTTCTTGCCCATAAAGACTATATGCATTAATAGCGACAAATAAAATTATTACTAAGTATTTTATTTTCTTGAATTTTATCATTTTATTAAAATAAATGTTCCACTTTTTTCAACTTCAGTCTCACCATCTAAAAGTAATCCTTTTGCGGTGTATATATAATAAGGAGAGTAAGGAGCAAAGTTTCCGTCCCATCCATCAATAGAGAAGCCTTTAATATTATTTATGTCTGCCTCTTCTTTATACTCATTATAAATTACATTTCCTCTAAAGTCATAAACTGTAAATGTCATATTGCTAAATCCGCTAAATAATGGTCGGAAATAGTCATTAACAAGATCTTTGTTTGGGGTAAATACATTTGGAACCATAATATTATAACCTTTGCCAACCGAAATCGGTATGGTTATTTCCTCTGAACATTCTATATCGTTGTATATTCTCAATGTTGCAAAATAAGTACCAGAAATTCCATAAGTGTGACGTACAGTAATAACACTATCAACTAAGGTAGGAACAATTTCTGGAGTTGAATTATCTCCAAAAATCCATTCAGATTTCACATACGGATCAGTGGATGTGTTTTTAAAAGTTACTTCTTCTCTAGCAAGAATTACAGACGAAGCCTCATAGTTTGGAGAAGTATACTCAAAGTTTGGATCTCCAATACCTCTATTAACTTCTGTTGTTATCCAACATCCCTCCTCATTCACAATTCTAAAATCTGCAGTCTCAATTGCATTTACAATTGCAACAGACCATGACCTATCACTTAACCTTACAACATCTGAAGAAGGAATTAAAATGTCATTATAGTAAAAACTTAAATTACCGTCATTGTTGTCAAAAATATCAATTGTTAATCTACCTTGTTGACCTACACATAAATCTTCATCTACAAAAGGACCATTCATTATATATAACTCTCTATTAGGTGAAACCTGAATAATTTCCTCATAATATGTATAATTAGTAGTATTTGCACATCCAGTTAATGATTGGGAACTTATAATTACTTTGTAATTTCCAGGAAGAAGATCATCTAACGATGTTCTGTTATCATACTCACTTAGTGCTCTATAACCTGGAGTTACAGGGTCATTTAAATAACGAGGGTCTTCAATATACCAGTTAATTGATCTTGGTAATTGCCCACCAGCAACTCGAATACCAATTTTACCGTTTAGACCACCACCAGTACAGTCAGGAGGAAGTGATTTAAGTAAATTACCTACATTATTTGGGTCAGCTAAGTCACCTTCTGTAGTAATAGGGTCAACTATATCCTCTACCTCTATGGAGACTTTATTTGCTTCGGCGGCATCACAAGAACAGTATGAATGTGAGTTTTGATCTATAACTCTCAAGCAGTACGTTCCTGGATAGGCAGGATCAACAGTTGCTCCATAAAAGACTTGTGTACTTGCAGTTGGGTCGGTTGGAGTATATGTCCATTCAAATTCATACGTA
This sequence comes from uncultured Bacteroidota bacterium, assembly GCA_902593075.1. GTDB lineage: Bacteria > Bacteroidota > Bacteroidia > Flavobacteriales > Flavobacteriaceae > TMED96. Next base: position 11,418 of record CACJHA010000019.1, on the reverse strand, counting down.
GGGACTCCATCTACAATATATGGAACTCCACCAATTGCTGAAGCAGTTATACCCCCATCAACTGCACCAGTACATATATCTGTTTCAAAAACGGTTTCACCATCGTATTGAATTGGTAAAAATTCTTCAACAGTGAAATAGAATATTTCTTGACACGGAACAAGAGTTCCGGTTACATTCTCTGTAATTGTTAGAGTGTACTCACCCGATGGTAGATTTCTAAATCTATAGGTATATCCTGGTCTCTCCAAGGAAGGTTGAGTTGGCAGTCCAAAAAGATTTGAATTGCCTGTCAAATCAACATTTGAACCATCTGGTCCAATTAAAGCAATATTGAATCCATTATATGCTGTAGTTCTTCGAACACTAGATGAAATACTAAAGAATATATCATTGGTATATCCCCCAGTAGTGGATAACCAATCTATTGTTCCTGAAGGTTCAGGATAGTTTTTACAAGTTCCAGCAGATACTTCAGGAATATTTTCAGTTGTTCTAAAATTAGAAACTGAAAGTGTACTTTCTGATATAACAACATTTCTTGTAATAAATTCATTACCCTCACATGAAGAAACTCTCCCGTCAGTAGCAATGGCCCTGTATATACCAGTTGGTAATCCAGTCACAATAGCATTTCCTCTCTGAGCTGTGATTTCAACCCAACTCTCAGTTGTAGAAGTTGCAGTTTGGACAGTTGTACCTGAAGCTGTAGAAGAATAAACGGCTGAAGTAGTTATATTTTGATTTTCATACCATTTTATCTCAAGAGGTGGAATAGCATTTGTTATAGTTAATGAAATTTGACTTTCACTATTTCCACATCCTGGCTGAGTAACATCTAGATCTAATATTAACTGTTCATTATTTTTTTCCTCAATTGTAAATGTATCATTAGCAATTTCACATGTAGTTGTATTATTGATTGAAATTGTGAATTGATATGTATCTGCTTGAGTGATATTAGTAATAGTTATAGGTCCATTTCCAGTTAATGTCTGATAATATTCGTATGGTCTACTAAGAGCTTTTATATAAAGCTGAGCTGGATTAGCGGAAGATAAATCTCCAGCAACATCGCTCGGATTCACGGTGAAAGTAACCTCACCTGAGGTATTAGCAGAACAATCAATATCCTTACTATCTATATCAACTGTATATGTATAAACTTCAGGGAATTCATAAGTGAATGTGACCTGTTGAGAACATCCAAAATTATCGACTATCTCAGCTGAAGTAATACTTCTTTGAAGAGGATTAGATATGTTTATATTACTAAAGATTACTCTTGAAGAAGCTCCTGAACTAGCTGATAATACTCCACCGTTTAAATTTATAGTATAAGGTAGAGCTAGAGCATTCCCTCCGCTTACATTAAATTCTAATCTACCTCCAATAGCAAGATCATCTGGACATAAAGGGTTATAACTATCAACTAAAGTTAGTGATAAAGGATCGGGTTCCACAACCCTAACTGTAATTATGTCGGTACAAGCAGCTTGTGCATTACCATCAGGATCAAGAGGGGGGCTCAAGTCAGTAACTTGGAATATATAATCTCCAGCAGCAACATTTGAAAGATTAACTGCGGCTCCACTACCAGCAGGAACTAATCCTGCAGGTGACAACGAAGTTATATCTAAATTTCCTGAACCACCTGTAGCAAATAAATCAAATGCTCCATCTGAACCGCCATTGCAATTAAGTGTAAATTGATAATCTGCAGTTGCTGAACTTGTTGCTGGATTAGCTCCTCTAAGATTTATAAAATTAGCCGTTTCAACACCATTAAGCCTCACTGGGGTATAACCTCCTAAAGTAATTAATTGAGGTGGGTATTCACAGCCCAAAATAGCGTCTGTTACAGTTACATAATAATCCCCTGGGGCAATATTATATAAGTTAGCACCAACTCCATAGACAACAGTTGAACTGGTATCAGACCTAACCCATCTATATGTATAAACTCCAGATCCTCCTGAGAAGGCATTTAATTGATTACCTGCTCCATCAAGCGGTGTAGTAACAATACTTCCGTTTCCAATAGTTCCAGTAACACAATAACTATCTGTTTTTTCAACAATTGCTGGGTCATAATCTAATGCTGTTGGAATTCTTACTGCCCTTGTAAGGCCGTATGTACATGAACTAGAATCAGAAACCTCAACTACATAAAGTCTTCCAGGAGTCAACCCTGTAAAGTTAGCTTGTCCATTTGTGACTTTAATTCCACTTGCTCCGGGCAATCTTGTGCCATCATACTCAATAGTATATGTGTAGGGAGCAATCCCTCCTGATGCTTGAACAGTTATTGCTCCTGTAACACCTCCACAAAAATCAACTTCGAATGATAATTCATCAGGTTGATCAACAAAGAATGTTGCTGATGATGTACAGCCTCCGATTGTAACATTTAGCGCATAGGATCCTGAATATAAATTATAAATATTATTTGCAGGCACAATACTACTATCCGGGAAATGCCAAGTTACAACTGGGGTATATGTTTGTGCAGCTTGAGTAGTTGTGACTGTGTTTGTAATAGCATTTGTATCTGTAGTATTAGCACTGAGAGTAAAACTAACGCCTTCAACTTCTCCAACAAGTCTTAAACCAAATCCTGTTTGAGATACGCTTAGATCAGTTTGTGATGGGTCGTTATTTATATCTGTCATAAAGTTGCTTATTATTTGTGCATTAGTATATCCAACAGGATTTCCATTAAGTACTTCACCACCTCTCCCAAGATATTCCGTTCCATTAATTGTAACTCTTAAAATATCAGTATAAGTTGCAACTCCAGCAAAAGCAATCTCTGAAATTTGAACTGAACCAAGTCTAATATTCTTGATTGCATTTAAGAAGTCTGGAGAAGAAGTATCACCAAGAACAATAGAGCCTGTATTGTCATTATAACATTCAACATCTTTAACAAGGAAATCTTGAATATAATTCTTATCAATATCAGGTCCTGGATCAACAGAAATAGATCCAGATCTAACAACGTCAGGATCACAAGTTCCAGATAATCTTAATTGATAATTATAAGTTGTTGTGATTGATACATTTACAGATGGAACTCCCTGTATCCTAACAACATTATTTGTACCGCCAGCCGCAGATACTAAAATTGGTGTTATCCCAGTTGGGGTTACATCCCAAGAAATACTGTAAGTAGCATTAGATTGGGTATTAAAAATGTAATCTATATCCGTTATTGGATCATTGTTACAAACAGATGGTTGATTTGGGTTTCCAGCATATAATTCCATAACAGGGGTAGGTAGAACAGTTATTACACCGCTGTCTGTTGCTGGCCCACAACCAGTTGTAGAAATATCATAATTATAAGTTAAAATTGTAGTTGAGGCCTGAGCTGCAGAAGGTACAACTCCACCTATTATGACCTGTGTAGCACTCATAGAAGTAATTCCAACACCAGGTAAACTTGGAGTGAAACTAACAACAGCAGAATTTGCTCCTTGACCAAAGTTGTAAATAATAGGTTCTAGAGTGTTTGTTCCAGACCCAGCACATACAGTTTGATTTTCAGTTGATGGATCAGATGCTAAGGTAATGGTTTCAGTGGGTTTAACTTGTATGGTTCCTGTTAAAGTTATTTCTGGAGCACAAGCACTTCCATTCGTTTTAACCTCGAAGGGATAACTAGTTGTAGAAGTAATATTTACAGACGGATCTCCAGAGATTACAAACTGGTTTGTACCAGGTGTAATACTTCCATTTACTCCAATTAAAGTATCGGCAGTCCATTCTAGAACTACATCTGTAGCACCACCATAAAATTCATATGTGATATCCGCAATTGATTCTGAATTTGTACATACTGAAAACACCCCAACTTGATTAGTTGTTGTTGCATTACTGGTTAAAGTTAAAACTGGTGGTGAATGAACAGTTAAATTTCCTGTAATAGTACTACTAACACAGCTTCCTCCAGTTACAATTTGATAAGTATAAAATATTGTTGGAGTAGTGAAAGTTGTTGAAGCAACAATAGAGCCTGAAATTGTAACCTGAGTTCCAGTTGTTGAAGGAATAAGACCAGGTGGAAAACCATTTTGAGACGGTCCACCGTTAGCTGAATAAGTTACAGTTAAAGACTCACCTATTGCACCTCCACCTATCTCATAAATTATATCTTCAATTGGTAAGGCAATTGTGTTTGATGCATTATCCGTATCATTATAACAAACACTTTGACTTGCTGTTGCTAGAGGAGATATGAGTGATATTGAATCACTTGGATTAATTTGAAGACTACCAGTTAAAACGACCTCGGGAGTACAATCACTTCCAACTGTCTCTATTTGGTAATTGTATATAGTAGACTCAGTAACATTTACTGTCGGTGTTCCAGAAACTCTAAATTGATTAGTACCAGATGCAATAGCAGTAACGCCCTTACCGAATAAAGTATTTGACCCTGTCCAAGTAAAGTTTACTCCTTTGGCCCCTCCTCCAAATTCATAGATTATAGTTTCCATCTCAGTGTTATCACAAATAATTTGGGAGCTAGTTGTTGGAGAAGAAACCAACACCAGTGTTGGAGCGGTTCTAACTTCTATCGTACCAGTAGCAATTGCAGTATCACATGCGCCTGGGCCAGTTTCTATTCTATACTCATATCTCGTAGTTGAGGAGGCTAAATTAGAAGCAGCTTGATCAGCAGCACCTTGAATCCTAACGGTATTAGATGCAGTTAAACTAAATCCAAATCCTGGAGGAAGGCCTGTCTGAGTAGGACCACCGTCTTGGGAGTAAGTTATAGTTCCAATGGCATTCGCACCACCACCTAATTCATATTCTATTGTAGTGAATGCAAAAGTAGGAGTTGGTGTGTTATTTACACAAACTATTTGGCTATCATTACCGGACAATAAAGTTATTTTATCAGTTGGTGATATAGATACAGTTCCTGAAATTGGTGAGGGAGTATTTGTACATCCAAAATTATTTCCAATTAAATTAAATTCATAGTTATATGAAGTCGTAACTGTAACTCCTAATGTTGGTGGATTAAAGTTTACTGTCACCTCTGAAGTTCCAGGGTTATATGTTGCCGTTATCCAATTAGGAGTAGTTGGAGTAACGGTGCTTATAGCTACTGGGCTTCCTGTTACTATAAAAATAGAAGAGCTGGAAACACCAGTATCACAGAAAGTTGGATTTTGTCCAACACCAGAGAAATACGAAGCACTTGTATTTGGATTGACAGTTATAGTTCCAGAAGCAACTTCACTTCCTGTACATCCGCCTGCACCTGCGGAAATTAAGATATAACTATATGTACCACTAGCTGCTACAGAAGCTGTTCCAGCAATTTCATAATAAGCTGGAGCATTTACTCTTACAGGCGGAGCAAAACCAAGGCTTGAAGAGGAAGTTGAAGATAAACTAAATCCTACTCCTGGATTTACAGCTTCAATTTCAATGAAGGGAACTACTGTTGATGAAACAGTGTAAGTTGGAGATAACTGTGCACTTAAAAATGCAGAAAACTCAGAATGTAATTGATTTATATTTGCTGTTCCAGTTGCCATATCTGCTGACCCTGTAGCAGCAGTGTAAGGTGTACCGTTAATAGTAACTGTAAATGTATCTCCAAAACTAGTTTGAACATCTGGTCCAACTTGTCTAACTTCTAATCTAGTCATTTGTTTTTGAGCATATGATAAACCTGAAATTCCAGGAGGAAATTCAGATGTATCAGATGGAGTTAATGTAAATGCAGGGTTGGCAATTTCAAATCTTATAGGAACCATGGTGTCAGATGTACATACAGTTCTGTTGAATCCTAAAGATGCGCTAGAAGTGAGTGTTGCATCTGGTGCAGGTTCCAAAGTAAATGATACAATATATGAAGCTTCCGAACATTGTCCTCCAAAAGTTTGAATTTCAACACCCACAGTAGTTTCAGTTAGAGTTGGAGAATTTAAAGTCCCAGTTATGGCATATCTATTAAAGAAACCTCCTTGAAGTCCAAATACAAGTCCGCCAGGTAGTGGTGTTAGAGGGTTAATTTGTAATCCTGCAGCATTAGAAAATTCATAAATTAAGGCATTAGCTCCATTAAAATTTTCACTGCCACAATAAGTTTGACCTGGAAGATTAGGATCTCCACCAACTGGGCCAACAAATGAAATACTTGCACTTTCATCAACAGTTATCGTACCTGTAGAGACAGCAGTTTCACATCCTGCTGAAGGAGACTGGGTTTCGACAGTGTAAGTAAACACTCCAGTACCAACAATAGATGGTGCACCATAGATACTGAATGTTTTAGATAAAGGTTGAGTTACTGGAGCAGCAATATTTACGGAGCTGTTAACAGGTGCTTCTGTACCTATAATAAATGAATTCCCAGGAGTACCAGTAGGTCCTGGAGTTAAAACAAGATTACCCCCAGCATATGTAGCAACAAAATCATTTGTTTTGTTATTTAATTCATCTCTAAGTCCAGCTCCTATGTGGTCAGCTGCGTTAGCAAGTGCAGCAGTAGTTTCAAAAGAATATCTTTTATTATCAATGATAAGGGTATATGTTCTACCTACAATTGTTGGGCTAACAGTAATAAGAGTAATGGTGGTCACCTGTGATGTTATATCTAACTTTGGTAAAACTCCAGCAGGTAAGTTGTTTGCAAGAACAAGATTAGCAGCTCCTGTAATTTCATAAGTTATTGTATCAATAGCACTTCCGTTACAGACTGTTATATTGTTTGAATTAAATCCTGATGTAAGATTTATTTGAGGTGCCTCAGGTACATTAATCACATAGTTAACTCTGTCACCTGGGCATGGAACAGGTTCGGCACTTATAATGATATTACCAGAAAATCCAGGTCTGAAATTAAGTTCAACTGAGTTACTATTTGAATCAGTTGGAGTTAATTCAAAAAATGTTGCAGAAGCTATATAATTAGTATTGGTTGTTAATCCGATTGGACTATTTACAAACCATCTAACTGGATCACCACCAGTTATAAGACTAGTAGCAAATCCAGCATCTGGGATTGGACACTCAGGTAATGCACCTACAGGAGTTATCGATGTAATGGGACCGTCGTTAGGACCAATTACAATTGTCCTAGTTACCCAGTCGTTATCATCAGCTCCAAAATTACAGGTAACAGGTCTAACCTCCAAGTCAAAACTTCCATACCAGCCAACGTTCCATGTTATGATACCTAAATTTGAGTCAATTATACCCGGAGAACTAACAGATGATCCTGCCCCTGGGAAAACACTATCTATCCTCCACTCTAAAGATCCAAAGTCATTAACAGAATTCACATTATCGCTAGCTGTAAAAAATTGAACAGGTTCATCGGTAGCTTGAATTTGACATTCAGGAAGATCTCCAGTGAAAACACCACCACATAATTGAACATTTGGTGCTACTGGGCTTAAAAGTGGAGATAAAGTAGGTGTTACTATTGCTTGTGGAACTACAGAAACTTCTATTTCTTTCCATCCAGAACGTTGGTTGTCACAACCTACTGACCTTACACGAATTGTTGCAGTACCACTAAAACTTGGAGTCCAATCCATTGTTGCGCTTCTGACAATCTGCTGAGTAGACGGAGCTTGAAATCTTAGAGACTGTGCAAGACCTGTTGGACTCACTTGAACTGTAAAAGGAGTATTCTTTTGAATAGCTTCTAATACAACTTGATTTGTTTGATCATTATATATAGCATTGATATCTGCATTAGCATCAGCTAAAGTTGCCAACCTAAGTCCCAACTGATCAATAGTTTGTAATCCTGGTTCAGTAGTATCTGAATATAAGGTTGAAACCCCACTAATTGTTACAGAAATCTGGTATGAAACCCCTAAAGTAGGACCAGATGTATTCTGAAGTATAGCAACTGAAGTTTCCTGATGCTGATTTTGGATAATACTTCCTGCTAACCCAGGTGACCAATCCCATTCGAGGTTATTGAAAATTCTAGTTAAAGCATCGTTCTCAAAACATGCAAAAAATTCAGTATCTGGTGTTGATGGAGCAGGTAAATTATCCTGACATACAGTATTATTATACCAAATTCCAGAACCTGGGGCGCTTTCTAAAACTTCATATCCAGGAGAGTTAATGTTCATTCTAACAAAATCTGGAACTTCAGGGTCTGGTTCTACAACAATGGAATAAGCTAAACTTGTTTCAGTACAGCTACTACCCATGGTTACAACAGTAAATGTTGTGTCACCTGTAACATTTCCTGAAATTGTAAACGTTGAGGTACCTCCTACTCCATACCAATTGCCAAGACCAGCAAAAGGATTTGTAACGACTCCACCCGGAGCGCTTATAGAAAGTCCCGGGTCTAAATCACGAACTTCAACACTAGTAGCTCCACCTCCAAAAGTAAATGTCACAGAATCTATCGAGCTACCTACACAAACAATTTGGGGAGATGTGTCTCCACTTACTTGGGTAATAAATGGAGGGTCTAAAACTTCAATTGTAACAACCTCTGTATAAACTTGACAACTTTCCATTGATGTATTGGGAAGTCTACCACCTGTATTACCTGAGACAAAAATTCTTAAATTTAATTCTGGACTTTCTTTAGGAATAATTACAGCAACAGTTGGAGAGGGAACTCCAGTTGAAGCAGCGATATTGTAATTGCCAGCAATAATTGACCTAATTGTTAAAATATTTGAATCTGAATTATATATTCCATCAACTGTTGGATCCGTAGCGCTTATATAACTGGCAAAAAACTCTCCAACAGAATCAATTGTATTTGTAGCGTTAGAAGTTGCATCATATCTGTTTCCGTTAATAACTATTGAATATGTTTTACCTCCTGAAAATCCAGTTCCTGTATCTACCAACTCTATCATAGTTTGCTCAATGGTTTGAGGTTCAGGATCTCCAACATAAGTAATAATTCCACGATAATAAGTTGCAGGTTCTGTAGAACTAGGCAACCATGCATCTCCTAGATTAAATGCCAAAGAAGCTGATCTTTCACCATCTATATCGGCCCAATTTAGCTGATCAATAGATCTTTGCCACTGAAAGGTTACCGAATTTGTAAGAACTGCCGCTCCATTAAGTAATAGATCATTAGGTAAATCTGCTCCACCAACTATTTGACAAATTACTTGATCATCAAGTATAAAACCCTCATTTAAAGAAGGTAGTATTTCAACTCTAACTGGATCCGTTACATCCTCACAAAAAGAAACCGAAGAAATTGTTGCCCTAGCAACTCTTCTAAACCATGTGGTTTCAATAAGAGAGGGAGGGTCATAAGAAACATTTGTTGCAGAGGTTATTGAAGTCCAAGCAGCCCCATTTGTTGATTTTTCCCATTGATATGTTAGTGTGCCTACTGAAGTAGATGCATCATCTGGAAAACCTCCAGTTATAGAACTTACAATAGTAGGAGGATCTGCACCATAACAATAGGACATATTTAATGCTGGATCTAAGTTACCTGCGTCTATATCAATAACTCTAATTCGAATTACGCTACTCTCTGCCACGCATGTACTAGCAGTACCGCTTCCAGCAGTGGTTACTCTTCTATAAAAAGTTGTAGTATTAAGAGCTGAAGGTGTATAACTTTGTCCAGTTGCTGTTGAAATACTTGAAAAAATTACTCCATCATAAGATATTTCCCAATTGTAAGATACTCCTGCCCCTATTGTTCCGCTAACAACACTTAATTGAGGTGGTATCTCACCTGAACAAATTGTTAAATTTGTTGGAGTTATAGTACCTCCAACCACTTGAGGTACTACCGTAATTGTTATCGTATTACTATATTCAGAACATGTTGTAAGACTTGAAAGATTACTCGTTGCTTTTCTTCTAAATAATGTAGTCTGAAATAAATTTCCTGGATTAGAAAGAGTATAAGTATTAGAAGAAGAAGGATAAGGAGTAAATGTTGATCCATTATCAATAGATGCCTCCCATTCATATATAATTGCTCCAGAAACAGTAGCGGAAGTAACATTAAAAATTTCTGGACCCTCTTCACCAAAACAAATTGTTGGACTTGCTGTATTTATTAAACCAGGTGCAACAAGATTTTCGTTCATTAATATTGTAGCCGAAGCCGTACATCCATTAGGAGTCTCAGCAATAACAACTACCTCTGCTCCATCACTCATTAAAATTGGGGGGGTTAGATTTGATGGTTGAAAATTATTAGTTGAACTTGATTGATAGGTAACTCCACCAACTGAGAAAGTATAAGTAGAAATAGCTGAAGTAGAACTTGCTGTGAAAGAGATTGAGTCTCCTTCACAAAAAATAGAATTTGTTGACGTCAAAGAATATGCATCAGAAGCTAAACTTATCACAGGAGCCAAACTTCTAATCACAAAAATTTCAGGAGAAAATGAAGAGCAACCTCCACCAGCACCTGCATTAGTAGTCCATGATTCAACTTTTACTCTAGCCCCATCAATCAAAGTATTAGTTGTCAATTGGCTTGAATTTGATCTTACACCTACAGGTACACCATCTATGTAAAATTGAAAAGATAAACCACCACCAGTGGCATTAAAGGTTACAAATTCACTAGAACATGTTGTAATTGTTGCAGGAGCTGATATTGCACCTACCTGAATACCAGTAATTGGAGGTTGACTTATCCCTATCTGTATCACATTACTGTATTCTTCACACTGCTTACCTCCATAAGTGCTTATGCTGCCCTTCTAAAGAAAGTTGTAGTGGTAAGAGCAGATGTCGGTGTATAAACTTGAGTCGTAGCCGAAGCCGTTACATTACCAAAGGCTGTTCCATATGTTCTAGACTGCCACTCATAGGTTATCACTCCAATACCTGTAGCAGAAGCTACATTGGTAAAGGCCGGTGGTATCTCTCCTACACAAACCGTAGCCGAGGCTTGTCCTATATTACCCGATGAGGTAATCTCATTTAAGAACATATCCAGTGTCTCTGTTGCAGTACAACCCGCTGCTGTCTGAACGAAAACAGAAACAGAAGCAGTAGAAGAAAGCAAAGGAGCCGGTGTAAAAGTATTGGTAGTTGTAACCAACTGAGGAGTGCCTCCAATAGAGAAAGTATAAGTTGATATCGCAGAAGTGGAAGTAACCGTAAAGGTCATTGACTCTCCTTCACAAAATGTTGATGAGGAAGCAGACGAGGCATAAGCCGTCGAGGTAAGACTAATCACTGGATTATCTACAATTTGAACTGTTATATCTTGTGAGAAAGACGAACATCCATTAACATTAAATGATTCTACTTTTATCCTATTACCAGTAATTAGTGTATTAGTGGTAAGCACACTAGATCCTGTCTTAACACCCAGTGGATTGTCATCCAAATAGAATAAGAACTCCGCTCCTCCTCCTGTGGCATTAAATGTAATCGCCTCCCCTGAACAAAGCGTCACTGTAGCTGGTG